>DATBGU010000402.1:0-11856 GCA_036557825.1 Gemmataceae bacterium | reverse complement strand
CTGAACCACCGCGCTCAAGTGATCGGCGGCGTCCTCGCCGACCGCTGCGCCGCCGTGTTGAGCGATTTCTTCACGGCCAAGCGCCAACTCCGAAAGAAGGAAGGATGAGGGATGAAGGAGGAACCGAGACGAGGTTATTTCCTCCTTCGTCCTTCATCCCGCGTCCTTTCGGTGGTAAAGTAAACAGGATGGCGTCCGACCGCCCATTCAGCTGTCTCCTCACAGGGATACGGACATGAGACGACTGGCGTGTGCCGTGCTGGGAGCGATGCTCGTGGCCGCCGGGCTGGCGGCGCCGTCCGCGGCGCAGGATCCGCGCGTGCGAACTTTCTCCACGCCGTTGCCGCCGCCGCGCGAGGTGCTGGATCGCCTCAATCTGCAAATGGCCTGGCGCGGCTACGTGCCGATGGACGGCCGCCACGACGGCCTGGTGACGGTGCAACTGCACGGCTCCGATCTCTACGTGCAGACGCGCAGCGGCCTGGTGACGTTGATCGATGCCGAAACCGGTGTGCCGCGCTGGAAGACGCGCGTCGGCCGGGCTTATGTCGCCGAGCACCGCCTGGCCTTCAACAGCCGCGAAGTCTACGTCATCAATAACACTTACCTGTACGCCCTCGACCGTCGCAACGGCGCGCCGCGCTGGGACTATCGCCTGCCCGAGGGCGTCGCGGCCGCGCCGGTCGCCGACGAGAACATGATTTACGTGCCGACGCAGACCGGCCGTTTCCTGGCTTACTACCTGCCGCGACCGGAGCAGGAAACCGCGCTGGCCCAGGGCATGACAAAGTTTTATGACGAGCCCGGCGGCAAGAGCGAGCCACGCAAACGGATTCCCTCGATCAAGGGCGAATCGCGAGGGAGTTCCACGACCATCAGCTACCTGACGCCCTCGGTGCGCGACGCCTCCACGGAAGAGGAGCCAAAGGGTCCGCGGCCGGTGCGCGTGTGGTCGGACGTCACCAGTCTGCGCCTGGAACTGCCCGTCCTGTACACCTTCGAACATCTGCTGCTGCCGACGCCCAACGGGATCGTGTTGGCCGTCAGCAAATTGCCGACCGCGAACGGCCAAGCCGCCGAGCTTTATCGCTTCCGCACCGATTCGCCGATCCGAGTGCCGGCCGGCTATTTCGACGAGGCCGCCTACGTCGCCACCGAAGATGCCAATCTGTACGCCCTGCAAGTTTCCGGCGGCCGAATCCTCTGGCGTCACACGGCCGGCACCGCGATCAGTCGTAAGCCGGCCGTCACCGATCGAGACATTTACATCGTTTCCGGCACAAAGGGCATGACCCGGCTCGACCGCGTCACCGGCCAACCGATGTGGCGCATCCCGGTGCGCGGCGAGTTGGCCGAGAGCAACGCCGCGGCCGATCGCTTCCTGGCCGTCAATCCCAAATACGTTTATGCCACCGATACGAGCGGCCGGTTGCTCGTCCTCGACCGCCGCCGGGGCGTCACGCTGAGCGGCTTCGACACCAGGGATTTCGTTTATCCCATCAGCAACGAAGTGAGCGACCGGTTGTATCTCGCCGCCAACAACGGCCTGATCGTCTGTCTGCACGACCGCGAGTACCCGCAGCCGATCCGTCACCGCAAGAAGGAAGAGGAAGCGCTGAACCCCGTGCGGATCAAGCTTTCCGAGCCGATGGACGACGTGGGCACGGCTGACATCTCGTTGAACGTTCTGCTCGACAGCTGGACCAAGCGTTTCCCGCCACTGAAGTTCCGCATCGCCGAGAACGCCTTCAAGCGGGTCAACCTGGACTCTCCGGCGGAGAAGACCGTCAAGGTCAACCGCGTGGACCACAAGCCGATAGGCGAAGTTCTTGAGGACGTGCTGAGCCGGATCAAAGACACCAAATGCACCTTCGACGTCATCGGCGACACCGTCGTAATCATCCCAGCCCCTTAACACAGCGATCAGCAATCAGCAGTCAGCGATCAGCGGTCGTGTAATCTGCTGGTAGCGCATTGCTGATCGCTGACTGCTGATTGCCGATATGATTCGCTGGCGCCTGACGATCGCATCGGTCCTGTTGCTGGCGATTGTCGTTCCGTTGGCTGCCCCGGTGGGGCAATTGCTGGGCGATCCCTCCGCTTGGCGCAGCTGGTCGGAAGCTTCGCGCCTGCTGTTGCTGGCGCGCAACACATTCTTTCTCGTCGCCGGGACTCTTCTTCTCGCCATGCCGCTGGGGGTCGCCGGGGCGGTGCTACTGTACCGCACCGACCTGCCGCTGCGCGGTGTGTGGCGAACCTTGATGTTGTTGACGCTGTTCGTGCCGCTGCCGCTATTCACGTCCGGCTGGCAGACGGTGCTCGGCTCCGGCGGTTGGCTGCCGGTGCCGATGTGGTCCGGCTCGGCGGCGGAGTGGACGCCGTGGGGACAGGGCATCGGCTCGGCCGTGTGGATTCACGCCGTCGCGGCGCTGCCGTGGGTGGTGCTGCTCGTCGGTCAGGGGCTGTCGTGGGTCGAGCGCGAACTGGAGGAAGACGCGCTGACCTTGATGCCGGCGTGGCAGGTCGTGCTTCGGATCACGCTGCCGCGGGCCGGCGCGGCGTTGGGGGCGGCGGCGCTGTGGGTGAGCCTGCAAGCGGCCACGGAAATCACCGTTACCGACGTGATGCAGGTGCGCACCTTCGCCGAGGAAGTGTACACGCAGATCGTCGGCGGACCGGATGCGGACGAGGGCGTGGCCCGCGCGACGGCAGCGACGCTGCCGCTGGTGTTGCTGATCGCCGTGCTGGTTGGCGGCATGGCGCGTTGGTGGGAGCATCGTTTGCCGGCCCGCGCGACGTTGCTGACGCCGCCGCTGCTGTTTCGACTCGGACGCGGGCGCTGGCCGCTCGTGCTGCTGGCGGCGGCGCTGTGCGCGGTGCTGCTTGGCCTTCCGATGGGCAGCCTGGTCTGGCGCGCCGGCCTGGTGGGATCGCCGCCGGCGTGGTCGGCCGCCGCGACGGGACGCTATCTTGTGCGCGCCGGCCGCCCGCCGGATGGCGAATTGCTTCTCGACAGTTTGCTGCTTGCCGCCGTCGCCGGACTCCTCATCGCACTGATGGGGTTGCTGGCGTGCTGGGCGGCGCGCGACTCGCGCTGGTTTCGGACCGGCGTCCTGGTGCTGATGGCAGCCGCCTGGGCGATGCCGGGACCGCTGATCGGCCTGGGGTTGAAAATGACCATCGACCGTCTTCTCTCGATTACCGATTCGCCCTGGCTGGCACGGGTGCTGTATCACGGCCCGTCGCCGCTGCCGCTCTTGTGGGTCGATGTCATCCGCTTTTTTCCCTGCGCCGTGGCGATCCTGTGGCCGGTCGTGCGGCTGATGCCGGCGGAGTTGCGGGACGCCGCCCGCGTGGACGGCGCGACGCCGGGACAGGAAGTGCGTCGCGTGGTCTGGCCGCTGACCTCATCAACGACGTGGCGCGCCGCGCTAGCGGTCGGCGTGCTGTCGCTGGGTGAATTGAGCGCGGGCAAACTGGTCGCCACGCCGGGAATGCCGGGCTACGCCACGGAGATTTTCACGCAGATGCACTACGGCGTGACCAACGAATTGGCGGCGCGCTGCGTGTTGTTATTGGTGCTGGTGACGGCGGGAAGCATTGGCGTGGCGCTGATCGGGAAGCGCCGATGATTCATACTCGGCGAACCGGCTGCGTAAGCTGCCGGGTACGACTCCACCCGGCAGCTTACGCAGCCGGTTCGCCGGCTTGGAAACCATTTCTAACCAGCATCCTCCAACGGCAACTCGACGGCGACGCCGGTGCGGGCGCTATGGGCGACGGCCTCGGTGAATTCCATGTACGAAACGCCCGTCTCGAAGTTCGTCAGTTCGACCGGCGTTCCCAGGCGAATGGAATCGACGAAATCGGCCTCGACCTGCCAGAGGCGCTCTTTCGCCTTTGGGATGGGGATGTCCGGCAGCGCTTCCGCGTGCGCCGGCGCGGCGCCGCGCGTCCGGCTGGCGCCGCGAATGCGATCGTTCATCAGATCGTAATAAAGCACCCCGTCGGTCCCATATAACTGGATGCTCGTCCCGTGTCCGAACGGCGTCGCGCCGCTGAGATGATAACTCGCCCGCGCGCCGTCCTCCAACACCGTTAGCACCTGCACACTATCGGGTGTTCCCGCCGCGCGGCGCACACCGCTTTGCGGGTCGATGCGTTCGGGAATGAAGGCGTGCGCCTGGGCCAGCACGCGCACCGGCGGTGCCGCCCAGCGCAGCAGCGTCTCGTGAACGATGCCCAGCGTCAGCATGTTCGTCCCTGAAAGAGCGGCGTCCTGCCGCCACGACAGCGGCGCGGCCGGGTCCGCCAACGCGCCGTTGCGGCTGAAAACGTGGACCTCGCGCAGTTCGCCCAGAAAACCCTCGCGCAGCAGTTCGCGCATCACGGTATCGCCGCGCAGACCGTAGGGGCTGGGAACGATCTGACAAATCAGACGCGGATGGCGTCGCGAAGCGGCGAGCATCTCGTGCGCCTCGGCCGCGTTCATGCTCATGCGCGCCTCGGTCAGTACGTGCTTGCCGGCTTCGAGGGCGGCCAAGGTGATGGGGTGATGCAGATAGGGCCAGGTGCCGATGACCACGGCGTCGATGTCGGAATCGGCGATGAGGTCTTCCCAGCGTTCGTAGGTGTGCGCGATGTTGAACTCGCGGGCGGCGGCCACCGTCGAGGCGGGACGGCGATTGCAGACGGCCACGATGTCCACGTTCGGCAGCGCCTGCAAACCGGGGATGTGCCGGAGTCGCGTGTTGGCGCCGGCGCCGATCAGGCCGACGCGCAGGGTGCGGTGCGCCATGATGTCCTCCGCGGTCGTTGTCTGGTAGCAAGCATAGCAACTCCATCCGCGGCAGACCACTTGTCCCGAAGTGAAGACCAACAGGGAACGCTCTTGGGGGCGTGGCAGAGGGCTTTGCCCAAAAACGCGGCTTCTCGGGCAACTTTTTGTGCAAGCGTAGCTACCAGTCTTCACGAAGCGCGTTTTTCATGGTGCGTTCGGTGCGGTGACGACGTGGTTGCCCGTCTGTGGGTGCGGGTTTGGGCAGAAGTGGCGGAAATCACAAGCCGCACAGGTCTCGGCATCCCCGCAGGGCGTCCAGTGCTGCATGATCGTGCCCGCCGTCGCCTCCTGTGCCACGCAAAGCTCAATGTTCGAGACCACGGTGTCGAAGTGGTTGGCGGCTGCCGTCTGGCTCGCCGGGCTGACCGGGATGACGCGGATCGCCCGCGCCAGTCGGAACGGCAGGGAGAACTGGGGGATGGCGTTACCGGGTTGCCACGTGCTCAGCATGTAGGCGTCTTGACTCCCGGCCACGGGCACCACGTCGGCAGTCCCCGCAGCCATAGCGCTCTTCAGTTCAACGAGGTCTTCACGAACGGGGGCGAGTTCGTTCACGTACAGCAGCACGCCAGCGGCGACCGGAAGCGAGTTGGGTTGCCGGGTCCGAAGCCACGCATACGTTTGCACCTGCCAATCGTGCTGCTGCCAGTACGAGTTGTTCGAGTTACTCACCGCTGGCCGTCTCGACCCCTTGTAATCGACGATGACCTCGTAGTTGCCCGCGCAGCTGGGGCAGGCTGTCTGGATGGCCTGCCGGATCACGTTCGTCGTGGCGGCTGCGCCCAACTGGACGTTCGTGAGCACGTCGATGATACCGTGAAGCTCATACAGGGCGGATCGGGGAGGCGGCTGGCCCGGTGGAGACGCTGGGATAGGCCGGGTGCCGATGACTTTCTCCTCGGCCACCGAGATCAGCGGGAAGAGATGCGGCCCCAGTTCGTTGACGGCCCGGCTCGCCCGGATGTAGGCGTTGTCCCGCACATCATAGCTGCGTGGGTTCTTGCCCTGCGCCCGCAGAGTCGCTTCCACGGTGTCCCCGATGGTGCCGATGTCGTGGGGGAGCCGACCGGGTGGCGGTTGCTGGCGTGGCGTCGTGGGATTGCAGGGCCACGGAAAGGCCGGTGGCTGCGCCGCCGAGGACCAGATGCGGAAGGCACTCTCCATGACGCCGTGGATGAACTCGCCGAACCACAACTGGACAGGGCGCGAGGGCGGCAGCGAACTGCCGTTGTGGTAGCGGTACTGAAGGCCGCACCGGAGGAAGGAAAGGAGATCCCCGGTCAGGCTATACTGGGGTACGATCTCTCGGTCGTGCTTACGGGAGAGGACCATGACCGGAACCTCAAATCAAAAGCAGCGGGTGGTTGTTGACCAAGGCCGGGGCTGGCCCGGCGACCGGCGTTCTCCATGACCATGTGCCGTCGCTCCTCCAGCCGGTCGCCACGTGGCGGATCGTGGACTGGTAGCGAAGGCAGGGATCGACGCCGACCAGCATCAAGACGCACTCGGGGCGGCTGTAAGCCACGTAGTACAGGCGGATCAGGTCGTCGAATGAGCGCTGCAAGCCAGTACGGGTCTGACGGAGAGGCCCGATCTGACAGAACGGGGCCAGATCGTCTTCGACGTTCTGGACCGAGGACGGGCTCTCAGGGAAGCGACGGAAGCGGTTGAGCGGGTGGTTCCGTGTGTAGTCGGACGCGACATCGACGATGACGAGGGGGAACTCCAAGCCCTTCGCCTGATGGATGGTCATGATCGGAAAGCGGCTGCGGGGCACGTGGGGCATGATCTCCTCGTCCACGTCCACGCTGGACTCGGCGATGGGGGCGAGGATGTCACGGATCGCGTACTTGACGCTGTTGTCGTCGTGCGGCGGCTGGCCCCGGATGATGTTCGAGCGGTACGGGGAGAAGGTGGCAGCCTGCGCGATAGCCCGGCTGACCGCCTCCAAATAGACCTGCCCTTCCGGGTCGTCCCGCAGCATCGGCAGCCACGACATCAGCTTGAAGCAGAGTTCGAGCAGGGGCCATTCCGACGGCCATTGCATGTTCGCCCCCTGCACCGTCCGGTTCTGCCACGCCTGAATGAAGTCGTTCAGCGTGTGCGGGTTCGACGGCACCGGGTTCGTGGCGGCATAATTCGCCGCCTCCTGACGCCACCGGGCGAAGTACCGTTGTGGCTCTGCACGCAGAAACAACGTGGCTTGTAGGGTTCCGTTGGGGTCGATGCAGTTGAGGATGGTGCCCAGAAGGTGCTGGACGACAGGGATGTCCCGAAGGAGCCGACCACGGGGGTTGAAGACCTCGACGGGCGGTTGCATCTGGCCGAGCCGGGTGCGGAGGAGGCGCGGCAGACGCTCGCGTGGCGGGTTGTTGCCGAACTGGGCGGCGAACTCATTGACGCTGTGGGAGAGGAGAACAGCATCCCCGAAGTCGCCGCCGTTAGGATCACGGATGATCGTGATCGGCTGGCCCCCGATGTTGATCACCCTACCGGGACCGCGAAACACGTCCCACAGGAAGCTCGTCAGGTGGTCGGCGAGGTCGTTTACGTTGCCACGGAACATGCCGAGGACCGGGACGCCGTTGGCCGGACGCTGGGCCACGATCTGTGGCTTGGGCGGCTGGACACGGGCGGCCTGGAAATCGGCGTCGTTCTGGATGAAGGTGTTGAAGAAGTCCACGATGGGCGGGGTCGAGCGGTAGTTCTCGATGAGGTACTCCAACTGCGGCTGGGGCTGGTTCGGCATCTGCTGCACGAAACGCTGCTGGAAGTCGCGGAACAACTCGACGGTGGCCCCACGGAAGCGGTACAGAGATTGGTCATCGTCGCCGACAATCGTGAAGGACGCGCCGGTCTGCTGGATGATCGTGAAGTAGATCTGCTCTTGCAGCGGGTTCGTGTCTTGGTACTCGTCCACCAGCAAGGCCCGAAGGCCGTTCGTGAAGCGCTGGAGTCGCCCCTGCTGGAGCCGCTGAAGGAAGGTCTCTTCCAGGAGGGCGAAGTCCATGCGGTAGCCGCCCGCCATGAACTGCCGGTATGACGCGGCGCAGGCCGCAAGCCGCTGCCGGGCCTGCTGGTGTGCGGCTGCTGCTTGGTACTGGTTCAGGTTCACGAGGTCGTGGACGAACCGGTCCAAGAATGTGCGGCAGATACCGATTTTCTCGCCGAAGTTGTGGGGGGCGGTCCCGTCGAACGTGAACGCGGTGAGGTAGGCGTCGAGGTTCGGGTCGTTATGGACCTGATTGGGAAACAGCGCGTGGCGCGTCAGGATGCCGTTGCCGACGAACCCCTCGACCAGCACCGGGGCCGGGTCGGTCGGGTCGCGGAGGGTCGTTAGGATCTCTTCGCAAATGCTGTCCAGCGTGCCGGTGACGAACCGGTTGATGTCGATGGTGTCAAGCCAGTTGACGAACCCGGCAGGCATCGGGTGCGGGGGATTCGCCAACAGGTGGTTCTTGATGCGGAGGCCCCACTCGATCAGGCGCGCCCGAAGCTCGTCCGCCGCCTTCCTCGTGAACGTGGTGAGGACGATCTGTTCGGGCAGCCAGCCGTTGACGAACACCAGCCGCAAGGCCCGGAGGACGAGGACGGTGGTTTTCCCCGAGCCGGGGCCAGCGACGATCATGAGCGGCACAGTAGGGTCGTGAAGGATGCACGTCTCCTGCTGCGTGTTCGGGGCGCGAGCCTGAAAACGCGGCACGGCGGCGCAGACGAGAGCGATGAACTGGTTGAGCGGAATCACTGCTGGCCTCGTGCTGACTTGCCTCCGTGCAGGATCTTGTGATACAGAACCCACGTGTTGTGGAAGCCCCGCCGCTTGTTGCGGCCCGTGCCACGGAACACGGCGACTTCGATCTTCATGTCCCGGCAGACCGGGCACCGGCACTTCTCCCACGGGCGGGCGTTGAGGAGGGCGTCGTGCTTCTCGATGAAGTGGTTGTCTTCGCCACGCCGTTCGAGAAGCGGGCCATAGGCGTTGACGGCCTCGACGACCTCTCGGTGGGCTTCTTTGCTGCCATCGAAGTCACTCAGGGCTTCAAGACAGCGGGTCTCCATCTGGCGTAGTTCCTCCCCCGAGATGCCCTTCTGTTCGGCGGACTCCCGCAGGCGTTTCGACGTGCTGATCGGCACCCGGATCGCCGTGTACCAGCGGCTTCCGTCCGGGGCGAGGTAGTTCTGGTCCGACCGGAGCCACGCTTTCCGCAGGTATGAGGCGCTGTCGAAGCTGGACGCGCCCAAGAGCTTGAAGAGCGGCTGGATCTTCGGGCGCAGGATGCCGAACAAGTGCAGCCAGACGTTCTCTTTCTCCGTCCGGGTCCGGGACTGGATCGCGGCTCGGACGGCACAGCAGATCGACAGGATCTCAGAATCCGCCTTCGGCACCAGCCCCCCCAGAGCGATGTGCTGGTAGCCCATGTCGATGTACTCGTGGACGTACTTGACGTAGGACTGGACATCGAGCCCCTGAATGACGCCGAACGGCACGAAGCGATAGCGGTGTTGGCGTTTGGCCGCAAGGAAGCGTTCGGCGTTCCGGGCCGTCAGCCGCATCCGCTGGCGGCGCTCGTGCTCGGTCAGTTCGCGGCGAGCGAGGTTGCCCTTCTCGTCCTCCACGACGATCTCGGGCAGCGGGATGTGGTCCACCGACGCAGCAGCGTCGAACCCGAGCCGGTGGTAGAGGCGAGCGGCGTCTTCGGGCGAGAAGGGCGGCTTGTCCTTGGAGGCGTAGGAGAAAGCCCCGCAGTCGCCGAAGAGCAGAAGGTTCTTCGGAATCTTCATCTGCTTGCGGAGATCGCCCCGGTCAGCGGTTTCGGCGTCGAGGCGGGAGAGCGTGCCCTTGCCGGTGTAGATCTGGGCCAAGCTGACGAGCATCCCGTCGTATGGCGTGTCGTCGGCCCCGAAGATCTCGTGGGCGTACAACCGCTCCTGCGGTGCGGGGTCGCCTTCTTCCACCGTCTCGTGGACGAACGGCTCCCGCACGTAGTCGTCCCAGTCCGGGAAGAAGTAGAGGTAGGATCGGGCTGCTTGCTGGCCAGGTAGAGTTGCTGTGCTGTTCGGCAGGCCGAGGAGCCACTTCTTCATCCGGGCCATCTTGAGACCGATGCCGCCTTCGGCGTAGGCGACTTTGCCGGGGAATAGACGGTCGATGCCCCCGATGGCGGGCAGGTAGTCGGTGCCGAGGTTGACGAAGACGGACGAGGGCTTGCTGAACCGGGCGAGCTTCTTGAGGGTCGCCCGGTTCATCTGCCGGGCAGCAGCCCCGTCGAGTCGCTGGTCGTAGATCTCGATCAGGTCGGTGGCGTCGAGCAGGCCGTACTTTGCCGACAGGATCTTGATGCAGAGGCCGGGAGGCCAGCCGTGCTCGTTGAGGAAGGTCCGCAGGACGCGGAAGTTCACACCGTCGTACAGATCAAGGGCCGGGAGCTTGCCCTTGGCGGCACGCTTGCGGTCGGAGCATCCCAGGATCAGCAGGTGGCCTGCCGACCGGTTCGAGCGCAAGTTGGTGCGGCGCGGCGGCATTGCTGGCCTGTCTGGCCCGGGTTCTTGCCATCGGCTTGTGCGACTCCCGAGCCCTGCCCAGCAAGTCCCCTCGCGTGGGTGTCATGGCCCTTCTCCCCGCAGGAGTTCGGCTTATTCTATCTTAAGGCAGGGGTCACGTCGAACGGAAACGGCTGCTGGGCCGGGGTTCTAGCCTCGGTCGGCTTCTCCAGATGGCCCGGATTCTGTAAGCTGCTCGGAGGGCGTCGTGCGGGCGACCGGCCTGCCGCCGCGAACCTTCAGCCGAGGTTAAGACGCGGCTATGGGAATCATTCATTTCAGGCAAAAGTGCCGGTTGAAGCGCAACTTGTAAGAGAAACCGGGTTGTTGGGCAAGGCTGTGGGAGGGGGGCGCTGCAACGAAAAGCCCGCAGCGGCAGCAAGGTTTTCTTTGCTGCCGCTGCGGGTGGATAACCGCGCGATTACTTCTTGTCCTCTACGACCAGTTCAACCGGCTTGGCGGTCGCTCGGTTGGCTGGGGTGTAGTACTCGTAAGCAACGCTCGACGGCGTCTTCGCCTTGATGGGGTACTTCGGCTTCAAGGTGTACTCGAAGCTTTGCACGTCGCCCGGCTTGACGTCGCCCAGGTACAGCGTCACCTGACGCGCCGTGATGCTGAACTTCTTGACCTTCTTGGCGCCGACCATCTCGGCGAAATCGCCGGCGTCGGCGCTGAAGCCCGGTGGAATGCCGAGATCGACGATCACCATGTACGTCGGCACTTCGCCGTTGTACTTCAGCGTCGCCTTGGCCCGCAGCAGGTCCGAGGTGGACAGCTTGGTTCGGTCGTACTCGACGGCCACTTCGAGGGCCGGCTTCTTCGCCGTCTCGGACTTCCACGGCTCGAAATGACGGCCGACGACCTGATACATCAGGTTCGTCTCGCCCTTCACCTTCAGCGTCACCTCGTTGGCGCCAGCGCGCAGATGCTCCTTCAAATCGAACTGTTGCAGCACGTCGGCGTTCTCTTCGGTGACTTCGCCCTGCTTGGCTTCCTTGCCGTTGACGAGCACGGTGAACGCCGTGACGCCCTTGTGTTTGGTGCCGCCGGACGCCGCGACCAGCGCCTTGAGCGACAGGATCGTCGCCGAGGTGCTGCCCCAGGTGCCGCCCGCACCCTTCGACTTGATGAGGTACGCCAGCGCCTTGTTGACGCTGGTGGTGAACTGGCCGTTCTTCAGCATCGCCAGCACCGTCAGCGCCGTCGTCTCGACAGTCAGACTATCGCCGCGCGCGTAGGCCAGCGACTGACCGCCGGCCGGGAAGCAAATCGCTTTCCAGTCCGGCTTGTCCTGCTTCTTCTCGTCGAGCTTCTTGAGGATCTTGGTCAGCACCTCGTGCGTGCTGTCGTCCTTGGCGTCCCACGAGGCCAGGGCGTTGGCGGCCAGGGCGAGGATGTAGGCGTTCTCCTCTCCCTTGACGTGGTCGCGGATGTACTCGATGGACGGCTTCAGCTCCGCGCCCTTCAAGCCGCTG
>DATBGU010000401.1:0-19379 GCA_036557825.1 Gemmataceae bacterium | reverse complement strand
GGCAAAAGGAAGGCCAAATAGCTGGCCTATTGCGACAATAAGCTCAGGAAAAAGCCCCTGTTGAAAGACAAGCTTTCCAAGACCCAGGTGGTCAACTTCTTCATGCCGATGTGGTCAATTTCTTCGCGCCGATCTCCAGGCTTGCTTGATTTGCTGCGACATGGTTCACTCCCGACCGCATCTTGGATGGCAAGCCACCTGCGGTCTGGAGTGGTCGCCCCGTATCGCCCTGTGGGGAAAGATGGGGGCCGCTAGGTAGCTACTCCCAGCGGCTTGTCCCACCCACGGGGCATACAGCCTAATACACCTGCACTGAATGTAGCTTTGCGGGGCAATAAGCGAAGACTCTCTGACGAGTGGCATCACTCACCCATCAGATGGCGGCCGTGGCTAAGATTGGAGGGTGTGTCCTTGAGCCGGTGTGCCAGGTTGGCCGGAGTCAGTTGGTTATTTCCAGGGCTTCTGTGCAGCGCGCCTCAAGCAGCCATGACCGGCCTCGGGGGGTGTCCCATCCGTACTTGTGCCCCTCCCAGTATTTGAAGGGATAGAGCGCCGTGCGGGTCCCCACCCAGTAGTAGCAAGATATGGGCGATGTGGGGGGCCTGTTCTGCTAGACGGCGATTAACGTGTAGCACTCATGAGGGCCGGCACCAACCCCACGACTAGCAGCGGGGGGACATTGGTGGCGGCTCTCACCTTTTCGAGGGAACGCTGATGACAGAGAGTTTTTGGGTCGCCGTGCAGGAGGTCGTGGACCATTACCTGCCGGACGAGGAGGACGATTTGGAGGTGACCGGCGAGGAGGGCGACGGGCACATCGTCCACGATCTCAAGGTGCTGCAGGCTGAGCTTAAGGCCCGCCACAAGCAGCGACAAGGGACGGCCCCCACGTCATAACCATCTTACTTTGGGGGCTGGTCCTTTCTACAGTCTCGTTCCTCATCGGAGCTGTTGAGGGCCGGCCCCCATCCTTTGGAGACGACCATGGCGGGAAGGGCGAGCAGCCCTTCAGTCGTCTGGCGTGACCACTCCGTTGGCGTTCTACCTATGGCTGAGGAATCACGAGAGCGAGGCTTGGCCTTCGCCCCGGTCGCGGGCGGACCGCCTCGACAATCGCTGCGGCAGCGGGCGCCGGTCAGCCGCCCGCCCCTCTCCTTCAGGTGGTCGCCCGTATTCCGTTCAGCTCTACCATGCCCTTCTTCAGCGGGAGGGACTGACCGAGGCTCCGATCGGGCAAGAACTTCACCAGGTCAGCGCTGGTGACACGTGCCGGTCGCCGGAGCGAAGCGATCGCCCCGCAACAAAGCACGTCGATCTCAAGGAGTCGAAATGTCGCACCAACTCGAAAGCATGTTCTTCGTCGGCGAGACGCCCTGGCATGGCCTCGGTCAACAGTTGCACGGTCGGCCGACCGTCAGCGAGGCGATCATCGCCAGCGGCCTCAATTGGGAGGTTGAGCTGGTCCCCCTCGTCACGGCGGACCGCAGCCAGGGTACGCCGGCCCAGGCCGTGCGCCGGGCACGCGACCAGCGCGTCCTCGGTGTCGTCGGCATGCAGTACCGGGCGCTACAAAACATGGATGCGTTCACCTGGTTCTCACCGTTCCTCGACGCTGGCCTGGCCGCCCTGCACACCGGCGGCAGCCTTTTCGACGGCCGCAAGGTCTGGTTGTTGGCGCGAATCGAGCGTGAGCCGCTCGTCCTCGGCGACGGCGACGAGATCCAGAAGTTCGTGTTGCTGTCCAACTCCCACGACGGCACGACCAGCGTCCGCGTCGGCTTCACACCGATCCGCGTCGTCTGCGCCAACACGCTGGCCCTGGCCCACGCCGACAAGGCGGGGAACAAGCTGATCCGTGTACGGCACACCCGCCGCCTGGCCGACAACCTGGACGCGCTGCGCGAAGTCATGGACCTCGCCGACCAGGAATTTGCTGCCACAGCCGAGCAATACCGCCGGCTCCGCAACCGGGACATCAACCAGAATGACCTGGCCCGCTACGTCCGCCAGGTGTTCCGGATCGAGAGCAAGCAGCTCAACGGCCAGCAGCAGCGAATTTTGGAGAGTTGCTTCCGCCTGTTCGAGGAAGGGCGCGGCGCGGAGTTGCCCAGCGCGCGTGGGACATGGTGGGGGGCCTTGAATGCTGTCGCCGAATACCTCGCTTATGATCGCGGCAAGAGTCAGGATACGCGATTGAGTAGCCTTTGGTACGGCGAGAGCGCCCGCACCAACCAGCGCGCTCTGGAGGTTGCCCTGGCGATGGCGGTCTAGCCGAATTGTAAACCGGTTCACGGCGGCAAGGGTTCCGTGTACTGCTCGGTACCCGGAACCTGCCGTGCATCAGTGTCTCAGTCGCAAGCCGCCCCGCTCCTCGCCGACAGATGAAGCGGTCTTCCGGCGGGGAACCTCACTTCACCGGCCGGCTTGCCCTGACAAACCGCTTTCAGGGTTCACCTTCACCTATTCGATGTTTAGACGAGGAAACAACTATGCCAAGAGGAGTAAAAGGGTCGGGTAAGGGCCGTAAACCGGCTGGAGAGTCGGGGCAACCGCGTCGGCGCGGTCGCAAGCCAAAGGAGCTTCCGCCCGAAGCCGCGCAGCCCGTGGAGTCGGCGCCCGTCGAGCCGTCAACCATTACTCCGCCGTCTGCCAAGGGCGCTCTGCCGAAGGGGACGCCGGCCTTGCCCGCGCAAGCGCCGGAGCTGGCGGCCATCGAGGCCGAGCTGGCGCGGAAATATCCGCTGCAGAAGTTCAAGCCTGGCTCGCTCCTGCCCAGCGGGGCGACGGCAGAGTTCGGTAAGAAACGGAGTGTCATCATCCGCTGCCGAGACTGCGGGTCCGAGCGGAGAATAGCCACTTCAGACCTCTTTCAAGTATCGAGATGCCGAAGCTGCACGGCCACGGCCAAACGTGCGGCCAAGAAGAAGGCCAAGCGGGTGACGACGAGGCAGTACAGCCTGACCGCCGCCTGGCGGCATCCCGACGAAGGCAGCGATTACTGGTTCTGCGATCTGACCGATTCTGAGGTCGCCACGGTCAAGGATTCTCTCGGCTGGCTGCGCGATCACGCCGGCGCGGAGTACGGCGAGAGCCTGCCGCGTTGGAACCTGAAGGCCACCGAGTTCCAGGCCGAGGAGTCGCTCGTCGGGCTGGACGCGGTGCTGGCGCTGTTGATCGAGGTCGCCCGCTACGGGCAAGCCGAGTATGGCGGTAAGTGCCCGGCGTTCGAGGCGCATCTGCAAGCCCACAGGAAGGAGGCCAGGTGATGGACAGCGTTCGGGAAATCATCGCCCTGTTTGGCGGCATGGCCAAGCTGCAAGAGCTGGCCATCCGCGTGGAGTCTCCCGGATTCATGCCGCTCGCTATTGAGTACGTGGGCGTTGGGCCGCGCGGCGGCGCCCTCGTCGGCGTGGCCCACCATTACCTGCAGAATGGCGATTTGATGTGCGACCCAGAGGTCGTCTTCGAGGTGTTCGGTGACGACTGGCAGCCGGTCACCTACCAGCAGGACAACATCGGCCTGTACCAGGAGGCCGTGTTCCTGGACGGTGACAAGGTGATGCTGCGGCCCAAACTCACCAAGGATCTGCAAGCGTTCATGCAGCTGTGGGACAAGAACCTGACGGACCAGGGCTTCGTCGAAGCCGCCCGTCGAACTTGCTCGGACAAGTCTGGAGGTTGAAGATCGCCTCAGCAGCTTCGCAGCTGAGGCTCAGGCGGCCCCTGCGGGGCCGCCTATTTCTTCACACCCTTCGGCCACCATTTGGAGGCCCAACCGGTTAGGCCGCCCAAATGGAGGTCATCTTCGCCGCTTGCTTGCGGCTTTCGGCTTCTCGGACGAAGCCGCGCCGTGCGCGGCTAGCGCTTCCCGGCAAGCTTGCAGGTCCACGCTCGCGACGCCCTTTTGAGCGAGCAGGACCAACGCTGCGCGAGCGAGGCTGACGGCGTGAACGTCCACCAATTTTTCGGCCTCGACCAGGCACTGCCAAGCCCCGGAGTCGATCGCGCGGGGCCGTTGCTTGCCCTTGGGCTGGCGAACGAGTCCGGCCTGCGCGAGACGGGACACAATGTCGGCGAGATAAGAAGCGACGGCCGCCGAGAGCAAGTCGCGGTTGCCGATGTCTTCCGGACCATCCACCCCCAGCGCTGCCGCGACCGCCCTCCGCCCCTCGGCGTCGATCCGGTTGAACAGCGCTGCAGAAATATCTACATTTTTAGTCTCAATTCCTTCCATCCGCTTTTTCTCGCGCTTGACCGTCTCTGCTTTTCCCATCCTAATCTCTCCTTGACACGGTTAGCCTTTAGTGAAATACTACCCAGTAGTTTACCATAACCCTGTGACAAGGCCAGCCTGCCGACGCCTGCCGGCAACTTCGCTTTCATACCAGGCAGGGACGGAACGATTGACCAGCCGCCGACAAGGAGTTCGCAAATGACTCGAAAAGCGATTATTCAATGGGTGAAGGTTCAACCGCCGCAGGTAGCGTTTCTGGACGACGGCTGCTGTTTCAGGCCCGCTGAAGCGCAGAAGTGGCTTGACTCGCCTGATGAGCCGGCGCGGGAACTCTACCGGCTGCCAGGAACGACGCCCACCTGGGTGCTCGTCGATTCAGTGCTTTTTTGGCTGAAGCTGCCCTGCGGCGGGCGGGTCAGTGATGCCGAGGCTGCCACCTTCCTGCTGCAGAATGGCCATGAAATCCCTGAAGAACTGCGGGCAGCCGCCGAAAGCCTGCACCTTGTGCGGGCAAAGAGCGGATCAGCCAAGGTCGTACCGGCGCCCCGTCCTCTCCAGCCTTCCCTCGACGCGACGGAGGCAAGACACTCGGAAGATTTTCGCTGGGTGAAGTGGTTCGGGACCGTCTTCACTTTCACCCCGGTACAGGCCGCCTGCGTCCGAGTGCTGTGGGAGGCTTGGCAGCATCAGACTCCGGAAGTCGGTCAAGAAACCATTCTCATGAAGGCGGGGGCGGAAAGCAAGCGACTCAGCGACATCTTCAAACGGCACGCAGCGTGGCGGACCATGATCGTTCCCGGATCGACGAGGGGCGCCTACATGTTGGCGCAACCCCGACGTTGAATGCTCCCTGGAGGCTCTTTCCCCTCTTTTTCCATTTCCACGCCCTTACCCCCGATCTGCCTCCGGGGACTGGTTAGACTCCTGACTGAAAAGTCGCTCGCGGGTGGACGGCCGGCCTTGCCCGGCTGTCTCAAGCGTCCCTGAGATTGGAGACGCATTGGGCGTCTCCACCAGGATGTGGCCCGCAGCGCCATCAGGAGATCGCTTATGACCCCCACAACCTATCCTACCGCCGCACGTGTCGAGGAAGCCGCCTCGGTGTCGGTCGACGAGTGTCTCACCGCCGCCGACAACGTAATGGCGGCGATGAGCCGCCTCCAGGACCGCCTGAGCGAAGCTGGTCTGAGCGAAGCCGTTCAGGATGAAGCGGCCCAGCTCTACGACTTCATCCAAGAGGAAGTCGTAGAGCTGCAAGAGCAGATCATCGACGAATTCGAGAGGAAGCATGCTGCAGCCCCCGCGCTCGACGGCTCCCCGAAGTAACCCCCTGGGAGCGGGAGCGCCGGTCCTCGGGCCGAGCCTCCCGCTCCCCAATCAAGGCCAATTCCCTCAGTTCCTACAGGCCGGCCCGCCCGCCGAAGGAGGTTTCCTATGCTTAGCATTCTGTTTCTATCCCTGCTGATGGCTCTCGCCCTCGCACTCTGGGCAGTCCCGCCGAAAGAAGAGCCGGAGAAACCCCGACGCGAGTCCAACGTCCGGCGGAAGCCCAAACGGGTGAAATTCCGAACAATTTGCGTTGATCCAGACCGTTTTTCCCACAGAGAGAAAGAGGCCCTCACAAAGGAGCGCCTGACCAGCCTCGCGCGTTCTATCTGTCAAGAAGGCCAGCTCAATCCGCTCATTATCGTGGCGCGAAAGCAGGGTGGCTGGGACCTGATCGGCGGCTACCGCCGCCACGCCTGTATCGATCAGCTCATCAAGGACAATGAAGATCGTGAACATTTCTTCGAGGACATGGAAGTAGATTGCGTGGAGCTGCTCAGCGCGGACGAAGCGGACTTGGTGGTCATCTCGCTCAGCGACAACACGAACCGCGCGGACCTCACGGTCGCCGAGAAGATCAAGGCGACCCTCAAGCTCCGCGCCGCCCAAGTCTCCACGACGCGCGGCGCTGCCGCTCTCAGGCTGTCTGAGACGCAGTATAAACGGTTCGCGCTCATCGCCGACTTCCCGCCGATGTTCAACCACACCCAGGCCAAGGACATCGACGTGTCCGCAGCCGCCGAAGTCCTGGATGCGGCGAAGAAGGCGAATCGGGTCGAGGAGTTTCTTGCCTTCTTTGGGAAATGGGTCGCCGCCCGCCGCGACGAGATCGACAAGCGGGAAGAGTGGCTGAAATCGCTCGGCAAGAAGATGCCCGACGGTGAAAAGTACGTCAAGAAGTTCATCAAGAAGCACATCGTCAAGGGCTGGATCGACTGCCTACAAAGCGGCCGACCGCTGAACGACCAAACCTGGAAGTTCGGGGCGTTCATCGACCACAAGCAAAAAAAGCTTGTGATTCCGAGCGTCAACATGGACCTGTCGAAATGCACGTCCCAGGAAATCACCGAAATCGCCGCCACGGTCTTGAACTGGCCCCGCCAACTGGCCCCCTACGCCCAGGCTCGCGCCCACGAGGAGGGTCTGGAAGTGGATGCGCAGGACGACCCCACGCTCGACCGCATCAAGTACCTGGAATCCATCGGCCTTCACGACCAGGCCGCCGCGCTGCGGCGCCAGCATGAGCAACAGATGGCCGACGAGGTCGGCGAGGACGACCAGGACTTCGACAAGGCTCCGCCGCAAACCGAACACGACCTCGGCCACGAAATCGACCAGCGATTGAGCGACTCGCAAGCACGCGACGTAAACGAGAGCGAAGTCGAGCCGCACGACCCGGACGATGACGAGTAAACCATACCCTTTTCCCCACCCGCCGGCGCCCTCGCGCATCCCCAAGGATGACAGGCGCCGGCGGGTGGCAAACATTCGCGCACCCGGACCTTGACCATGTCCCCCTCCTTCCAGCGCTGCTCGCACGACCCGGACGAATGCTGCCGGGCCATCGCCGCCGCCGAGGTCGTCGATCTCGACGTGGAGACGACGGGAACGGCCTTTTTGGACGTGATCGTCAGCGCCGCCGTCCTTGTTGGCGACACGGTATTCGTGCTGCCCGTGCGGTCCCGGCACACCACCGTGTCGAACCTTTCCCTCGCGGACTTTCGCCGCGCCCTCGACCCCCTGGAGCGGCCCGCCCTCAAGATAGGCGGCCACAACTTGCCGTTCGACCTCGGCAAGCTCCGACGCGAGGGCGTCCGCGTCGGCGGCGTGATCTATGACACGATTCGGCTGCTCCGTCTGCTCGACTCGGACCGGGGTGCCGAAGGAGGGGCGGACGAGCGCCGCCGGCCGCGCATCGATCGCCGTACTTGCAAATTCCTCAACTACCGTCTGAAGGCCGTCGTCTCCCAACTGCTCGGCGTCCGCATGCTGGATTTTCCCGGCCGGGCCGCCTGGCTCCCCTTCGAGGAACTTCGCCGCTACTCCATTTCCGACGTACTCGGAACCGCCGGCCTCCGCAGCTTCCTTTGGCCGAAGCTGTCCCCGCAGGTACAGAGCTACTACCTGCGGGTCGTGGCGCCGCTCATCCCTCTGCTCGTTGAAATGACCGAGACGGGGATCGCCGCCGACCGCAACTTCATCGTCCGGGAGTCCGCCCGGCTCGAAGACCTGATGACGCGGCTCTCCGCCCAGCACCTGGAGCGCTACGGCGTGGGGCTGGATCGAGGCGACCCGACCTTGCGGCAATGGATCTACGGCTCTCTTCGGCTGGCCGTCCCGCGTGGAGGGCGAGTCCGCCAGGGTAGGCGCTGGGTTCCTTCCGTCAAGGTGGAAGTCCTCCGCTCGCTCCGCGCCGCCAGCACCAATCCGGCGGTACACGATTCGGTCCTCCTTATCGAACAATATGTCCAGGCGCGAAGTCTGATGCGCCGCCTGCGGTCCCTGACACGGCATGTATCGCCGGACGACCGCATCCACGGCGGCTTCGACGACAAGCAGACGAGCGGCAGAATCTCCAGCACCGACCCCAACTTGCAGGCGATCCCGAAACTCAAATGGATCGCCGGGGAAGAGTTCCGCTGCCGCAACGCGCTCGTCGCCACGGTCGGCTGCAGTTTCGCGGTGTACGACGTCAAGCAAGCCGATATCCGATCCATCGCCCACGCACTGGCTGCCTTCCCTCTCTCGACCGGCGAGCACATCGACAGCTTGCTGCAACAATCCCCCCTTCCTCTCCGCTGGCAGCGCTACGAGGAGGAGGTCCAGGCGAGCATCAACCCGGATTACCAGGATATTCCTCCCCATCCGGTTCCCCATTTCGACCCGCGCGCCCCCAGCGCCCTGGTCGAGGATCTGAGCGACCCCGCCAAGGACTTCTACTGGATCGCGGCCCGGCGGATACTCGGCCGCGATCCGCGCAACAAAGACGAGCGGAACGAGTTGAAGCGGGTCATCCTCGGAACGGTCAACTCCCAGGGCGCCGAGACGCTGGCCAAACAGCTCAAGTGCAGCGAGGACAAGGCCCGCGACTACTTGAGGCAGTTCGACCGCGCCTACCCAGAGCTGTCGGCCTTCCGCTATCTCATGACGATGCAGGCAGCGCTCACCGGCGGGACGGAGACCTTTCTGGGCCGGCCGAGAACGATTACGCCGCATCGGTGGATGGTCTCTGAACCGAGGCTGGAGGTGTTCCTCTCGTACAAGGGCGGCGACAAATATTGGCTGGAAGTGGTCCCGCTCAGGGCCAGCCTGCGGGTACTCGTCTGCTACGTGTTGCAAGCGTGGGACGCCAATCGCCGCAGTAAGAATTACCGCAAGCGGATTTACCACCACGAGCGCGGGCGGCTGTCCACGCTGCCTTACCGGCTCTTCCACAGCCCTTACCCTTTGCTCTACCAGCTGCCGGTGCGCGGCATTGCCTGGCGCAGCGTCCGACGGGTGCGCACCGCCTCGGAGTGGGCGTTTTATGAGGGGTTCGACAGGACTGCCCGCCAGCTTTTCAACCACATCGCCCAGGGGAACACGAGCGACATCGTGAAGCTCATGATGCTGCGCTCCATCCCCGTTTGCCGGCAGTTCGGCGCTCATCTTCTGCTCCAGGTCCATGACGAACTGGTCTTCGAAGTGCCGGATCGGGTCTTGTCGCTCTTTCTGCGGACCATGAGGAAGACGCTGGAGGAGAAGCCGACCGCCGGCTTCGCCGTGCCCGTTCTCGTCGAGACGAAACGCGGCAAGGCGTTCGGCGCCCTGGAGGAAGTGGACCTCCGCGAACTCTCGGATTGGCGGCTGGTTCGAGCAAGCTACCGTTTTGTCTGCTGGCTGAGGCGCTGGACCGGCCTGCTGCGGCAGTTCGCGCGCCGACTGTGGGAGCGGCTGCGCCGGGCCGTGTTCCGGCGTGTCTCCTCGCGCGGGCGCGCATGACGCGCGTGCGTGGGCGCGTAACCATTAGTGTACCCGGTCAGAGCGGCGATACGCGCGGTTACTCGGTGTGCAGCGGAAGCGCTCCATGCAATGCCTCATCAGGGCGTCACACTCGGCGAGTTCACTCCGCCAACAACCCTGGCGGACGTTCTCCAACGCAGGCTTGTTATGAGCGGTCGATACGAGACACCGAAGTCAAACGCGCTGGAGTCAAGGATTATGGAGCATCTAGCGGTCCCGCGAGATCCGGCGTTGTCTTTGTACACGGGACACCGCCAGATCTCGTTCCCGGAGCAGCAACGACTGACGACTATAGACGGCGTGTCTTCCTGACACACCGGAGCGGCGGTTCTGTGCCGCTGCTCCCTGCCTCTAGCTTCGATGGCGGAGGCAGCACTCTCTCTTGAGGATCAACAATGAATCCAAATAAACCAACCGACGACGGCGGCGTCGCCTACCTGCGCGTCTCCGACCCCCACAAACAGGACTGGGCCAGCCAGCGCCGCATCATCCAATCCTGGCTTGATAAACATGGCCTGCGCGTCTCCCTGTGGCTTGAGGACGGTGGCAGCCGCGACGTGGCTTACAAACGCCCGGAGTTCCAGCGGCTCCTCAAGCTAGTTGAAGAGGGCCGAGTTCGGTGGATTGTGGTCGACGCACAAGATAGATTTGGAGTCTCAAATAACTGGGAACTTGGCAAGTTCATTTGTCACCTGCGCGAGAACAACTGCGAACTGTGGAGCGTGTCGCAGGGCTGCCTCAGCTCCGACGATGCCTTCACGTCGCTCATGGCAGCGGTCGGCAGCGTCCAATCAAAGCACGAGCAGCTCGATAAGGCGCAACGGTCCATTCGCGGCAAAATTGCCCAGGCCAAGGCCGGCGAGTTCACGGGCGGCACGCCGCCGTACGGCCACGATGTTTGCTGCGTCGGGCCGGATGGCCAGGAGCGCTGGCGCGTCTACTACGAGAGCCGCTACCAGCGCGTGCAGATCTGGCCCGAAGGCCGCCGCGTCCGCTTCGACGGCAAGGGCAACTTCCCGGCCCGCAACTCTGGTGAGAAGCTGCGACTGACGCCGTCCATCGACGCCGAGCGCGTGGCCATGGCCCGCAAAATCTTCCAGTGGCTGGCCACGGAAGCGATCAACGTCTACCAGCTCTGCCGCCGCCTCAACGCCCTGGGCATCTCGCCGGTTATTGGCAAAGCCTGGTATCCCACCCGCCTGATACCACAGCTTCAAAATCCTGTGTACCTAATCGGCTGTGGCGTTTGGAATAAGCGCGGCTTTGGCCGCCACCTGGAATGGAAAGATGGCGAGTACAGCCCCGTCCCCAAGGTGAACGACAGGGCCAAAACCGGCCGCAAACGAGCCGCCGACCAGTACATCTACCCCGACCAGACAGGCCAGGGAATCATCGATCAAGAGACCTTCGACAAGGTGCAAGCCAAGCTGGCAGCCGGCCCGCGCCGCGAATCCACCGCGCCGCGCAACAGCGGCTTATGGCTGTCAGGCTTGATTTACTGTGGCCATTGCGATGGCGTGGGCGCGAGCGGTGGCCGCATGATGGGCTGGCACGCCAAGGACGACAAAGCCTGCCCGTACAGCTACACCTGTCCCTCGTATCGCCATTACGGCCCCGCCAACGCGACTGGCTGCCGCCTGCACCGCGTCAACCAGAAAGTCATCGAGAAGCTGCTGGAACAGTACCTCGACGAGGCTGGCACGAGCCTGCAGGCACTGCTGGATGTCACGGCAGGTGATGACGCCGAGGATATCCTGACTGGCTTGCTGCACGAGGAGGAGGGCAAGCGGCTGAGCTACCTGCGCGAACTGACCAGACTGTGGCGCGAGGTGCGGGACAGCGGCGCCCGACCACCCGCTGGCCAACCCTGGGCCGTGGGGAACCTGCTGGCCGCCTATCGCTCCCAGGCACGCCGGCGCCGGGTCGAACTGAACAAGCAGCTTGCCGCGAAGGAGGCCGAGCTGGACCGCCTGGTCGAGCAGTATGCGGGATTGCGGAGCGAGATGGCCAGGGAGCGGGCCAACCGGAAGATGGAGGCCATGGAGCAGGAGATCCTGGGATTGCGCGAGCAGATCGCACCACTGGACGCGCGGGTGGAAGGATTGCACGAGGAGCTGATGACGCTGGAGCAGCGAATCGCGGAGGCCCGCGAGGCCCTGGCAGGTGACAGTAACCGCAGGAAGGCGCAGGCGATCAGGACCGTGATCCGGCGGATCGTGTGCAAGTTCCAGCACGTGCAGGCGGGGTCGCTCAAGCGGTCGGTGCTCACGGAGGTGCGGATTGAGCCGGTGGAGGGCGCTACTATCGTCGTATCAACCGGGCATCGACCCAGTTCACCACGTCCTGAACGTCCGCGCCCGCGCCGAAATCGACCTCCAGCGTCAACTCGCGCACCCCCTCGATCTTGACCGCGATTGGCACCGCCCCATCCCGGCGAGTCAATTCGCGGTCCACCAGCGCCTCGCCGTCCGCCAGCACACGGACGCGAACGCTGCCCTCGCGGCCGTCGCGCTCGTCCAGACCGACCAGCGCCTCGAAACGCCGGTAAGCTCCACCGGCTCGATAACTCAAGCGGCTGTGGCTGTGCAGGCTGACTCCCTTGTCGTAGGTCGAGCCGCCCAGCCG
Source organism: Gemmataceae bacterium (assembly GCA_036557825.1). GTDB lineage: Bacteria > Planctomycetota > Planctomycetia > Gemmatales > Gemmataceae > JAJPHU01. The sequence goes on along the minus strand of DATBGU010000401.1, from coordinate 7,192 downwards.
AAGGTCGTGACCGGCCACGTTCGCGTTGAGGGCGTAGGGCCAGGTCGCATCGAGAAAGGGCCGATAGTCGTACTTGGCGGGCTTCAGATCGGAGAGGTGGACGGCTTGTCCCTGATACAAATCGAGGGCGGCGACCTCGCGCAGCGGCACGCGGACGCGCGCTCCGAAGACGGTGGTTCCCGTCAGCGTCTCGCCATCGGAACAGGAGGCCGACGTCAGCGACAGCCGTCCGCCTCCGTCCCGTTGGCCCTCGGTCATTACGAGTCGCGCGTACACTCCCTTCGGTCGCAGAGCATCGGCCAACTCGGTGTTGAAGGCGATGTAGGCCACCTGCCCGATCGGCGCCTTCACCTGCTTCTTCTCCACCTCCATCTCGACGTTGTTCTCGTCCAACCCGGTCAGCACCCCCGCCAGGACATCGCCGTTCCGCAGACAGAGCGTGTCGCGGTCGCGCGTGTCGGCGGCGAGCCGGCGACGAAGTTTCTCGGCATCGAGGGTTTTGTCCGGGGCTATCAGCCACAGAACCGAGACGGCCGCCAAAGGCACGGACGCAGCCTTTCCCGCTTCCAGGCTGGGATGGCGAAACTGGAACTTCTCGCCGACCAACCGCAGCCCCTTGAAGGGAAGACGATCGCCGTTGGCCAGAAGCAGATGATCGTACACGGGCAAGGGCGGCAAGGGCGCGTCCTTGCGGCGCACGGCCAGCACATTGTTCCCCGAGACCGGAGTTCCTTCGCCCTCTCCCACCCGAACCGACCAGTCGCGTTTCAGTTCGCGCCAGGTTCCTTCCAACGTGGTTCCGGCGGCGGTCCGCACGGCGAAGACAGGTTCCTTGGCCTCCCCGTCCGCCGCGACTGGGCCGGCGCTCGTCAGGACGAGGGATGCCGCCAGCAGATAAGAACGGCAACGAGTTGGCATTAAACCCTTGACAGTTGTTGCAAAACCCATATTTTGGAACAAATGGAAATTGATTGACGAGGGACGAGCCATCGCCATCTCGATGGTTTTCCCACGATCGGGATGGGTGCTGAGTCGCTCGCTTTCTCGAACATCATCGCCCTCGCCCGTCGGCTACCAGGGAGGATGGGCCGCCCCACAACGCTCATGCTACGGACCGCCGGCGCCAACCGCAAGAGCCGAGAGGTTTCCTCCCGCGCGACCCGTGGCATCAATTCGTGCCGCTTTGGTTCGCTTTCCCACGGGGCAGAATGCTGAACCCGTGGGGAGTCCATCTGTTCCGGTTGCTCGCCGCCGCCCGGAAATCTAGCAGGGATGCACAGAGAATAAGCGAGAGAGAGAACCTCTCTCCCCGACTGCCGAATGCTCGCGGATGGTTCACGAGGCTTTCAAACGCGCGCGACGAAACAGATGTTTGGCACCGTGAATGCTCTCCTGTTCTCCAGGTGAGGACCGCGCGCCTCGTCTCGCCGCCGGCGGCGGCGCGGAAGCTTTCGCGGAAAAAGATGAGACCGCGGCTTGTTTCGACAAGCCAACGGCTCGCCTCGCAAATAGACTGAACCCCAGACGAGGTTTGACCGGTGGGCCTATTCCCCGCCCCACGGGAACGCTGCTCCGGATCAAACAGCGAATCGGGCTGGATGCCCCACGATGCACGGACGCTCAGTACTCCAGGAGGATCGTCGTCGTGAAGATCGCATTGTTTTCGTGGGAGACGCTGCACAGTATCGCCGTGGGTGGAGTTGGAGTTCACGTCACCGAGTTGGCCGCCGCGCTGGACCGGCGAGGGCATCAGGTCCACGTGTTCACCCGCCGCGGGGCGGACCAATCCCCTTACGACCGCATTCACGGGGTCCATTATCACCGTTGCAATTTCGTGCTCTGCCCCAGCTTCGTGGACGAAATCAACAACATGTGCCGCTCCTTCGTCCACGAGTTCTTCGCGGTCGAGGACCACGTCGGCCGCTTCGACATCGTCCACGCCCACGATTGGTTGGCCACCAACGCCCTGGTCTGGATCAAGGAAGGCCGCGGCCGGCGCTCGGTGCTGACCATGCACTCGACGGAGTACGGCCGCAACGGCAACCGCTTCTTCGGCGGACAGTCGCAGCGCGTGCAGGACCACGAACGGCACGGCACCTACTGCGCCGACCGCGTCATCACCGTGTCCAACCAGCTCAAGAACGAGATCGGCTGGCTGTACCAGTGCCCCGACCACAAGACCGCCGTCGTCTACAACGGCGTCAATGCCAGCACTTTCGATTATCCCGTCGATCCCGGCGACGTGAAGCGCCGTTACGCGATCGGCCCTCTCGATCCGACCGTCCTCTTCGTCGGCCGCATGGTGGTTCAGAAGGGACCGGACATCCTCGTCCGCGCCATGCCGTCGGTCCTCCGCTTCTATCCGCAGACCAAGTTCGTTTTCGTCGGCGACGGCCACATGCGCAACGAGGTTTGCGGGGTGGCCCATCACCTGGGCGTGGCCGGCGCGCTGCGCATGTTGGGCGACCGCCGCGGCCGCGAATTGCACGATCTCTTCAAGGCGTGCGACATCGTCGCCGTGCCCAGCCGTAATGAACCGTTCGGCATCGTTATCCTGGAGGGCTGGTCGGCGCACAAGCCGGTCGTCAGCACCAAGCGCGGTGGACCGGCCGAGTTTGTCTGGCACGGCATCAACGGTCTGCAAGTGGACGACACGCCCGACTCCGTCGCCTGGGGGTTAGGGACGCTGATGTCCGACTTCGGCCGCTGCCGCTGGATGGGTGGCAACGGGCGGGCCGCCGTCGATGCCGCCTTCAGTTGGGACCGCATCGCCGAGCAAACCGAAGCCGTCTACGCCAGCGTCGCCTAAATGAAACGGCGAACGGCCGGCGTCAGCCGGCTGGTGCCGATTTCACCAGCCGGCTGACGCCGGCCGTTCGCTCCTTTGAAGAATGGATGCCGTACTCATTATGGATAACCCCACATTCGGCCTGCTCGATTTCGTGGCACAAGGCAGTGTACCCTGGGTGGAGGAACTGGAAGCTCCCCAGGTGGAGTTTCGCATGCCGGTGTCGGCCCCGCTGGACGCGGAAACGCTTCGCCGCATCGCCTGGGAGATCGGTGAAGCTCGGCCGGCCGACGCCTACATTCCGGCCGAAGACCATGTCGGACTGGCCGCGGTGACGCCGCAGCAGGGTTTCGCGCACTGGCGGATTCGGCCGGAATGGGTGGACGAGACAGCCCGCGCCAAGGGCGGCGCCTGGCACCATTGCCGGCTCGTGCTGCGCCTTTATGATGTTTCGTGCATTGAATTCAACGGCTTCAACGCCCACCGCGTCCAGGACGAGACGCTGCCGGCCCTGTGCGGACAGCGCTTCTTTCACCTACCCCGTTCGGGCACTTCTCAGATCGCCGAAGTCGGCTTCGTCCTGCGCAGCGGCGAGTTCCTCCCCGCCGCGCGGTCCCATCACGTTCAGTTCGCGCGCGGCAGTTGGTCGAACAACCGCGACCTGACCGCTCTGTACGTGGACGACCGCTGGCGCATCGTGCCGGCCGGAAACGTCTGGGAGCAGGAGAGCTTCTTGCGCGAGCTGACGCGCCCCAAGCTGCGGCATCCGCTGCGCATCGCCGTTTTCGCGCCGGCGATGGACGACGGCCGGCCCTCCGCGTTCGTCCGTGAGTTGGCAGTTCATGAGCGAGCGATGGGCCATGAGGTCTACCTCTTCGCCCCCGCAGCGGAAGCGACAGACCAGCCGTGCGAAGTGGACGGCGTTCATTACCACCCGCTGCCGGTTCCCGTGGACGGCTCACCGCTGGAGTTCGTGCAAGCGTTCGCTCGCGCCGCCGATCGGCGCTTGCAGGAAGCCCCGCCCTTCGATCTGCTGCATCATCACGAATGGCTGACGGGACTGGCGGGAGTGCGGCTGCGCCGGCCGCGCGTGCTGTCGCTGACCTCGGTAGAGGCGACGCGCCGCAACGGCGACGCCCCCTCGGACTTGTCGAAGTCGATCGAGGACGCCGAGCGCGCGATTGCCCGCCACGCCAGCTGCATTCTGACGCCCGATTGGTTGCACGCGCGGGCCCTCACCGAGTTGGGCCTGGACGAATCGCGCATCCGCCCTTTCCCGATGGAGGGGCGGATGGCCAACGAGTGGGAGCGGCCACTCGATTACGGACACGTCAAGGGCGAGATCGGCGTCGGCCCGCTCGACCGTCTTCTGCTGTTTATCGGTCCCCTGGAACACGCTGCCGGCGTCGATCTGCTGATCGAGGCGCTGCCGGTGGCGCTGCGCCGCGCCGACAACCTGCGCGTGGCCTTCCTTGGTTCCGGGAACATGCACGGCCATCTCGAACAGCGCGCTCATCAACTCGGTGTCGCCCATGCGGTTCGTCTGCTCGGCCACCGCGAGGGGCCGCAGGTCAACCGTTTGGTCCGCGCCGCCGAGGCGATCGTGTTGCCCTCGCGCTGCCGGCTGCCCTTCGATGACACGGTCGTGGATCTGGCGCGGAAGGCTGGCCGCGCCGTCGTCACCACGCACGCCGGACCCGCTCACCTCGTCCGCCACGAGGACAACGGCCTTATCACCTACGACAACCCCGGTTCGATGGTGTGGGCGCTGGATCGCCTCCTCGGCGACCCGGCCCACGCGGAACGGATGGGACGCAACGGCAAACGCGGCGACGGTTCCATACAGAGTTGGAGTGACGTGACGCGCCACTATTTGCACCTGTGCGCCCAGTGTTTTCCGGAACTGACGGTAACGGATGTGTAAAACGCGGAAGTCGCCCTGCCGGCCGCACGGCCGAGGATAGGAGACGTTTGATGATAACCACCGAGCTGAGCCGAAACGGTGACCCGGCCCCCTCTCCCAGCGACAGCCCCCCGAACGGTCAGCCGCAGACCAAGGAAACCGCGCCGGCGCTGGTCAACGGCACGACGGCGCCGGAAAATGGACAGCAGATCGAGAACGGCGTCGTCGCCCCGAACGGTCCCGCGACCAACGGCAATGGAACGCACGTGAAGAAGCGGCAGAAGCGAAGAGCGAGGCACCCCGCCTCGCCGCGGATCACCACCCCCGCCGTCGAGACGGCCGCCGATTGCCGTCCGATCCTCGCCGTGTTCTGCTGGGAGGATCCCGATACGCTGGTCGGCGAGTCCGTATCGCGGACGATCGAAGCCCTGGCGCGCCGCAAAACGCTCGTCCATCTGTTCTCACGCTCGCTCTTCAATCTCGATCTCCCCCATCTCCACCAGCATCCCATCGGCGATTGCGAGGAGGGCGACTTTTTCGCGCGCGTGCAGGAGTTCACCAGTCGAGCGGCCAACGCCTTCATGCACGAGTTCCCCGGCGGCAGCCCGCATGTCACCCTGATGGGTTACGAGTGGTCCGGGGCCGGCCCGCTCAGTCTGTTACGCGGCCTCAAGAACAACCGCACTCTTTTCTCGTTCGGCTCGCTGGAGCGCCAGCGCAGCGACATGACCGGAGAGATCAGCAAACGCATCGACGAGGTGGAGCAGCGCACGCTGCGCGAGTCGCAAGTGGTCCTCGCGCGGGAGCCGGCCGCCGCCGAGGTGGCCAAGTTCTGGGCGCCCGAATGTGCCGCCCGATTGGTCGGGGCACGTCAGCCATTTCCGGTCGCGCAGTTCGACAGCAAGCTCGATCCCGGCGAGGTCAAGGGGCGCTTCCAGGTCGGCCCAACCGATCCGACCATCCTCTACGTCGGCGACCACAGCGACCGATACGGGCCGGACCTGTTGGTCAAGGCCATGCCGGCTATCCTCCGCAACCATGCGCAGGCCCGCCTTATTCTCGTCGGCGATGGTCCCACCTACTGGACGGAGCGCGTCTATTCGCGCTACTTGCTGCTGGACCACGCCATCCGCTTCCCCGGCAGCGTCGTCGGTCAACCGATGGCGGAACTGGTCGCCGCCGCCGACATCGTCGCCGTGCCCAGCCGCGATGCCACGCCGTGGTGGCCGATCCAGGCCGCCTGGGCCGCCCGGCGCCCGGTGGTCGCCACGCATCAGGCCGCCCCCGGCTTGCTCGAACACGAGCATGACAGCCTCCTCGTCTACCCCGTGGAACAGAGCCTGGTCTGGGGCGTCGAGCGCCTTCTGTACGACGCCGATCTCGGCGACGCACTGGCCGAGAACGGCCGCGCCAAACTCGAAGAACGCTTCGGCTGGAACAACGTGGCCGAGCAAATCGAAGAACTGATGGGCGTCCCGGTGAGAAGTTAACAGACATTTCACCCCGAAACACACGAAACACACGAAAAATAGACCAAGAAGACAAAACGAAGCAGTATTTCAAGGATGGGAACAACGTCCGCCGGGGATTGGTCTGCTGGATTTATCTTCTCCGTTGTCTTTTTTTCGTGTGTTTCCTGTGTTTCGTGGTTCCTCTCTTCATTTGAGGAGCATTATGCCGAAGGGTTATTTGCTGCTGGTTTTGCACGCGCATCTTCCCTACGTTCGCCATCCGGAGCACGATCGCTTTCTCGAAGAGCGCTGGTTCTTCGAGGCGGTCACCGAGACGTACATTCCTCTCGTCAAGTTCTTCGATCGCCTGCAAGCCGAGCAGGTTCCCTTCAAGGTGACGCTGTCCATCTCGCCGACCCTGGCGAACATGATGGAGGATCCGCTGCTGCGTCAGCGCTGCCTGCGTCACCTCGATCTGTCGTTGGAGCTGGCCGAGAAGGAGTGCGAACGGACGAAGAACTGGCCGGACGTTTTGCCGTTGGCCGAGATGTATCGCCGTCTGTTCGAGGAGGCGCGCACGATCTTCGTGGATCGCTGCGGCACCCGGTTGGTGACGGCCTTCCAGCAATACGCGGATACCGGCCACGTCGAGCTGATCACCTGCGCGGGCACGCACGGCTATTTGCCGCTCTTGAGTTCGGAGCCGGCCAGCGTGCGGGCGCAGGTCTTCACGGCTGTGGACGAGCACGCTCGCATCTTCGGCAGCAAGCCCAAGGGCATGTGGGTCCCCGAATGCGCCTTTTATCCGGGACTCGATGAAGTGCTGGCCCAGGCCGGCATCCGCTATTTTTTGGTGGATGGCCACGGCATCGAGCACGCCGAGCCGGCGCCGGCGTTCGGCGTCCACGCTCCGGTCTGGTGCCCCTCCGGCGTCGCCGCCTTCGGCCGGCACGCCATGACCTCCAAACTCGTCTGGAGCACCAGCGTCGGCTACCCCGCCGATCCCAATTATCGCGAATACTACCGCGACATCGGCTACGACCTCGACGC
>DATBGU010000400.1:0-4487 GCA_036557825.1 Gemmataceae bacterium | reverse complement strand
CATTGCAACGGGAAATCCTCCGCGAAGAAATCCGAGCGGCTGTGGGAGAGCAGCCTCAGTGGCAGGAGTTTCAACACCTCGCTACCCGCCTGCTTGATCTGGCTGCCTGAGTGTTCGAAAGTCACGGAAAGTACAATTTTTAATAGACTTACGGCTATTCTGGTTCACCCTATCTGACATACAAGCAATCTAATCGGATAGACTATCGTGCTATGTTCCTGTGTTCAGATGGAGCAGCGAAGAGCAAAAACCGCTGGCGTGCGACCAGGCGGTGCGGGTAGTCTACCGGGCGGGTTCGATTTAAGGGAACGCATGGAGGAAGGACACGATGTCTTCAGCGCTAGCGATTATCTTGACGGCGGGTGTACTCACGGGTGCCGATGTCCCGGCTCCGGATGGCAAAGTGGCACAGGAACAAGTCATTCCTCCGGGCAGCAGGTGGGTCGATACGGAGGGCGAAGTATGGGAATTTGGGAAGGGTGGGCAGTTGCAGACCACAGGCGCTGACGGCAAAAAAGATGCCCCGTCCCGGTACGTCTTAAACACGACGACAAACCCGCCCCAAATCGACATCATAACCATCGATGGCACGGGATTAGGAATCTACCGTTTGAAAGGCGACCGCCTCGAAATCTGTTGGGCTTGTCCAGGAACCGAACGCCCGACGAAATTTGTCCCCAATACTGATGAAGATGGTGCGCCAGTGACCGAAACATTAACGCGGGCGAAATGACAGCCTGACCATAAACAGAATTCCGCCGGATAGGACAAAGCCTCCCGGCGGAATATCGTTTATTCCCGGCGAATCCGTGTAGTTTGGGGAATTACGGAGCAAAGCTGCACGGACAACTCACGCGGCCTCAATGTACTCGATGGTGAAGTTGCGGACCCAGCTCGGCGAATCGTCCTCGAAACTCGGCATCCCAGCCGGGGAGTGAGCCGGCTCATCGGGGGCGGGGATGATCTTCGCCGGCCCGGAACCGCCCTGATCGGCGACTTCGCGGATGGCGAAGGCGACCTCGGCGAGCGAGGCGTTCGCCAGCTTCGACGGGTCCACCTTGCCGGCGGCGCCGACCTGCTTCGCCGCGGCCGCGACCAACTCCGCCGCCTTGATCGAATCCAGGTTCAGATCGTCCAGCAGCCGGGCCTCCATCGTGATCGTGTCCTTCGCGAAGCCCGTCCGCTTCGCCGCCAGATCGAGCAGCAGATCCTCCACCTCCGCTGTCGGTGCCTCCGGCACGGGCGCGTCGGCCGGTGGAGCGGCGACCGGCTTCGGCTCCGGCTCGACCGGAAGGGCGGCGACCGTTCGCAGCCGCGGCTTGGGAGTGAAGGGCTGGGCCGAATGCTCGGCGGGCAACTTCATCATGCTGCCGTTGAGCGAGAGGATGTCGGCCTGCACGACGTTCGCCAGGAAGCCTTGCCGGCGAGCGAGATACTCGCGCAGTTCGTCCGGCTCGCAGCCGGTGTTCTCAACCAGGAACGATTCCAGAGCGCCGGCCCCTTCGGAAGGAAGCGGCTCGAACGGCAGTTCGGGGAAAGGACGCTCGCAGGGATTGTCGATGAAGAGGCGTTCGTGCGGCGGCACGAAGTCGCGCACCAACCGCGCCTCGTACAGGGCCGGCCAGTTCACGTTCACTCCCTGCACGAAGGCCCGCGCCAGCACGTTGTTCAGATCGCGGTCCGCATCCGGCTGTCCCGCGACCGGCAGGGAAACCGGACCCTTCTCGTCGTTGATGTCGGCGACCAGGCCCGACAGAACGCGACCGGGACCGACCTCGATCAGTTGATCGCACTCCTTCTGCATCGCGCCGACCATGCCGATGAAATCGACCCGCGCCGTCACCTGCGTGGCGAAATGCTCACGGAGATCCAGGTCCGCCTCGACCGCCCGGCCCGTCATGCTCGACACGAGCCGGCAGTTGAGGGCATCGGCGGTTTCGGGAACCGGAGCGGCATCTCGCAGCTTGTCGGCGGCGGAGGCCACCAGGCGCGAGTGGAAGGCGTTGGAAACCGGCAGACGGCGAGCGACGATGCCGCGAGCGCCGGCGCGGTTCAGGACTTCCTGCACCGCCGCTTCCTCGCCGGAGATCACCGTCTGACGCGGGCTGTTGATGTTCGCGACGACCGCGTAGCCTTGCAGACCGCGGATCAGCGTCTCCGCCTCCGCACGCGGGCAGGCCAAACTGACCATCGCGCCGGCCACGCTGTCGCCGTCCGGCGAGGCGGCCATCGCCCGGCCGCGCAGAGCGGCCAGCTTGATAAGCGTCTCCTCGTCGAACGCGCCGGCGAGGTGGAAGGCCGTCAGCTCGCCCAGGCTGTGACCGCCGACGACCTGCGGCCGCAGGCCGAGACGAGCGAGATAGCGAGCGTGCAGCAGCGAGGCCAGGCAGATGGCCGGCTGCGCAATCTCGGTGCGAGCGAGGATGCGGTTCCATTCTTTCAGTTCGTCGGCGTCGGCGGCGCGGTCCATTGGCCGGAAGATAAGCGGCGTGACCGGCTCGCTACCGACCTCGGCCAGCCAGGCGTCGGCCTTGGCGGCCATCTCCCGCGCCCACGGATAACGCTCGACGAGGATGCGGGCCATCGCCAACTGCTGCGAGCCTTGGCCGGGGCAGAGGAAGCCCAGGCGATCCATGCGGACGGCGTTGCCCACCCACCACGCACGCTGCGGGCCGGTGACGACTTCGCCCTCGGCGGGCGGCGTCTCACGCAGACGCTCGTCCAGGGCGCGGAGGTGTGCGGCCAGTTCGTCCGGGTTGCTCGCGATCACGGCGGCGCGAATCGGCATCGACGGCGACAACTCCGCCGAGAGATGCGCGGCCAGGTCCGTCAGCTCACCCATGCTCAAGCGTTCGGCGGTGTCGGCCAGGCCCGCGAGACGATCGCACAATTCCTCGATCAACTCGGCGGCGAAGACGAAGACCTCGGTTTCCTGATTGGCGGCGAGCAGAGCGCGTTCCTCGACGGAGGGGGCCAGTGCCGGCGACGGCGGATCGCCCGATTCGAGGGTGATGTGGGCGTTGATACCGCCGAAGCCCATCGCGGAGACGCCGACGCGCACCTTGCGATCGACGACCCGGCCGTGCAGGATCGGATACAGTGTCTTGGCGGTGGTGTCGAAGACGGGATTGAGCTGCGAGCAGCCGGCGATTGGCGGCAGGACGCGGCGATTGGCGGCGATGACGCCCTTGATGAAAGCGCCGACGCCGGCCGCCGCCTTGGTGTGGCCGACGATGGACTTGAAGGACGTGACGCCGACCGAGCGCGGCGCGGTGACGCCGGCCTCGCCGATGGCGGCGGCGATGGCTTCCAGTTCCACCTTATCGCCGACGCGGGTGCCGGTGCCGTGGCCCTCGACGAAATCGAGCGTGGCGGGACTGTAGCCGGCGCGTTCGTAGGCGCGACGCAAGGAAGTGGTCTGGCCCTCGCGCTTCGGAGCGGTCAGTCCGCCCTTGCCGTCCGACGACACGCCCCAGCCGCGCAGCACAGCATAGACGGTATCCCCGGCGGCGCGGGCGTCTTCGAGGCGCTTCATCACCACGAAGCCGCAGCCCTCACCGGGAATGAAGCCGTTGCCGCGCTTGTCGTAGACGCGCATCTCGTCGGGCGACAGCGCTCCCGTCTTGGCGAAGCCGATCAGCTCGAAGGTGTCGAGGCTGATGTCCACGCCGCCGGCCAGGGCCATGTCGAGATCGCGGTCGTTGAGCATGTTCGCCGCAGTGCAAACGGCCAAGAGCGACGACGAGCAAGCGCCGTCCACCGTGTAGCCGCCGCCGTGGAAATCGAAGAAATTGCAGATGCGTCCGGCGATGGTGTTGGACAAACCGCCCGCCAGCGTGTCCTCGGTCACGGGCGCGAAGACGGACTTGTAAACGCCCTCCATCGTCTTCGCCAATTCTTCGACAGCGGAGCCGGACAGACCGCGCGACGCGGCGGCGGCCAGCAGAGCGCGGCGGACGAACGGCCAGCGCAGCCGCATCGACTGCGAGCGCGTGTGTTCGCCGGTCAGCGTGTTGCCGACGATGACGCCCGTCTTCTCGCGCGGCCCCATCTCGCGTTTGAGTCCGGCGTTCTCCAGGGCGAGGTTCGCCACTTCGAGGGCCAGCCACTGAACGATGTCGGTGGTTTCGGCGGTCGCCTGCGGGATACGCCAGCGCGACCAGTCGAACTCGTAGCCGTCGAGAACGGCGGCGCGGCGGCCATATGTCTTATCGGGAGTGGTGCGGTCGGGATCGTGGTAGTCGGCCAGTGGCAGGCGGTTATCGGGCAAACGGCGGAACTCGCGGCGTCGGGTCAGGATGTTCTCCCACAACTGCTGCGGCCCACGGGCACCCGGATACCAGCAGCCGATTCCGACGACCGCGATTTGCGGCTGATCTTTGCGCGCATTGACGAAGAGCATGTTCGTTCCTTCCACGGTGAGCACCTGAATTTGAGGGGAAAACGTCGAGAAGTGACGGCCGCGAGCCAGCCGGCGGCCAGGAGCA
>DATBGU010000399.1:0-17715 GCA_036557825.1 Gemmataceae bacterium | reverse complement strand
GGAAGCAAAAGCGCCGTCCACAGTCCGAGAGTAAGCATGGCCTGGTCCTCAATACAGCAGCATGTCGTGTCCGCGCGCCGGCCCCGTTTTGAACTTCGTCAGGTCCACCTTGAATTTCTGGTCCAGCTTCATGCCGTCGGCGCCGACGCGGATCAGGCGGACCCAGAAATCGTTCGAGCGGTCCATCGTGCTGAGCAGCGAATTGGTGACGTACATGCGTTGGCCGTCGCCGGTCAGGTGCAGCATGTTCGGCTGCTCGCCCGGCTCCGCCGTGCTGACCAATCGTGGCTTTTTCAGATCGCTCACGTCCCATTGCTGGACCTCGTCGGACATGAAGCAGCTGACGAACAGGAAGCGGCCGTCCGGCGACTGGCTGAGATCGGCCGGCAGCTTGCCGGTATCGCACAGTTTGCGGGCGGTGTAGTTGTCCTTGTCGTCGCCCTCCCAGACCCAGAGAGAGTTATCCAGGGCGCAATTGCAGTAGCCGTGATTGGCTCCTTCCTTGCGCGACCAGCGGCATTCGAGCGGCGAGAGGCCGGTCTTCAAGGTCGCCAGCACCTTGCGATCGCGGAAGTCCCAAACGAGGAGCTTGTCGCCGAAGTGCTTGAGATCCATCTTCGCCAGCGGTTTGCGGTAGTTGGCCGGCGGTGTGAAGCTCGATGTGACCATGCGATTGAGCTTCGGGTTGATCGCCACGTCGTAGCCGTAAGGTGCGTCCTTGGGGCACACGAATTTGCGGAGGAACGTGCCGTCGTTGCGGAACTCGGCGAGACCGGCCGGGGTGTCGCCGTCCTTGCCGCCGAGATAGCTGATGAGCATTCGGCCCGGCAGCGCGTACGGCGAGTGCGGGCCGGTCAGGCCGGTCTTCTCCGACGAGTCGAGCGTCTTGACCAGTTTCGGTTTCGCGGGGTCGGCGGCCACGTCGATGATGAAGACGCGGTTGGAGAACAGACTGCATCCCCAAATGTGCGTGCGGTCGTCGGTGAACCCGAAGTGGTGCGTCTCGTTGCCGGCCGAGCCGAGGTCCAGCTGGTGCAAAATCCGGCCGTAGCTCGGCGATTTGGCGTCCACGTCGATGACGGCCAGGAAATCGTTGTCCTTGGCGTCGGCATCGACGCAGAAGACGTACAGATATTTCTCCGGCCTGTCGAGGTGCTTGACGAACGGCGACAGGCACGTCTCGGCCGGCGCGAGGGTCAGCCCCAGCAATCCGGCGAGCAAAAGCAACATCCCGGCCATCACGACATGGTGCCAGCGCGGTGGTTTCATGATCGTCTCCTGATTCCGCGAACCGATCGAGAAGGTTCCACGGAATCAGATTAGTCCATCCCGCCGCCGGCTGCAACGGACGAACTTGGCCAGCCCGCAGCACCAGCAACGGTACATCCCTTGCTGGCGCTGCGGGCTGGCAAAATCATTTCCGCTTCTCTTGACGTTGAGCCAAGGCCTGAGCGATACCGAGCAGCGTCTGGGTTTTCAGCAAGGGGTAGGTCTGCTTGGCCGCCCAGTCCAGAGCCTTTTTCTCCTCTCCCGCCTCGGCCTGGGCCTTCAGGACGTGCGACAGGACACTGTTGTGAATGTTGCCTACTCCCGGTTCCTCGTCGCGAACGTCCTCGGCCTCCTTGAACGCCTTCTGGAAGGTTTTGTCCGCAGCCGCGCGGTCGCCGGCTTTGGCCTGGAACTTGGCGATCTCCAGCAGCGATTGCACGCGCCAGGCCATGCTGTCGATGGACTCGGCGGTTTTGGTCGCTTTCTTGATATCGCCCGCGCGGAGCCGCGCCGCCACGATCTCCTTCATCGCCTCGCCCTGGATGTACTCCGCCGGAATGGTCTCGGCCGTTTTCAGGGCGGCTTGGAGATCTCCCGCCTTGGCCCGCGCCTTCACGATGGAACAGAGAGCGTTGTTTTTCCACACATCTTTCTTGATGGCATTGGCCGTCTTTAGCGCTTCCTCAACATCGCCCATTTCCGCCTGCGCTTTGGCGACGAAGGTGTAAGTCACCCAGCCGCCGTCATGCTCTTCTGGAATGCCATCGGCGATCTTCAAGGCTTCGGCGAGATCCTTGCGGGCGGCGGCCTGGTCTTTCGCCTTGGCCCGCGCCTTGGCGATTGCCACGAACGCAAACGCACGGTCGGAATCCTCGGCAATCGTCTCCGCGAGCTTCGCCGCTTCCTTGAGCCGTCCCGCTTCGGCATGGACCTCCACAACGACCCGCAAGGCGGCGCTTTTATGGCGCTCGGTGCTGATGGTTTCGGCCGTGCTGATCGCGCCCTTGATATCGCCGGCCCGCGCTTGCGCCGCGGCGACCTCCATGAGGCCATAATCGCGCGAATCCTCATGCTCGATCGCCTCGGCGATTTTGCGGCCGCCCTCGATGTCTCCCGCTCTTGCCATAGATCCCGCGATCCCGTGGGTGGTGTGGTATTTGGCAAAGCCGTCGATTTCCTTAGCGGCGTCGAGCGCCTCCTTGAATATCCGTGCGGCAGCCTTCTTGTCGCCTCTCTTGGCCTGCTCCGCGGCGATGATCTCCAGCATCCAGGCTTTCCACTGTTTGTCCTGGATGGTTCGGGCCGCCTCCAGGGCGTCGGAGAGAACCTGCCTCACGAGCACTGCCGCTTGCCGAGGAGCCTGCGCCGGTTTCGCCGGCTTCACCTCCTTTGCCGGCGGCGGCGGGGGAGCTTGCTCCGCGGCTCGGCCGCGATAGGCGAACCCTCCCACGCCTGTACCAAACAGGGCCATCACCAGGACGCACACGCCGACCCGCTTCAGTTTGCTCAGGAACATGCTTTTCACAACTCCTTCCGCCAGGGCGGCGATGTCGGCGGACAGCGCCGCGGCCGCCGCCTCGCCCGCCGCAACACGGGTCACGGCCTTGATTGTGGAAACCACCAACAAGGGCGGCACACACGCCGTCGCCGCCTGCTTCGAGAGGGCGGCCGCCAAGCCGCTTGCCGACAGGACCAATCCGCGACGCGCCAGACGACGGGCGAGCATTACCCGCCCCCGCGCCAATCGGCTGGCAACGGTCCCCTCGGCGCAATCGAGTTGGCGGGCCGCCTCTTTCCGCGTTTTGCCCTCCAACTCGCACAGGACGATCACCAGACGATACTTGTCCGGCAAAGCGTGCAGTTCCCGATCGAGCAGAACCAGAAGATGCTCTTCAACCTTCTCCTCCGCCTCCGGTCGAGCCATTGAGCGCACCTCGTTCTCCTTGACACGACGCCGGGCGAGCGCCACCCGCGCCCGCCGCGCCGTGCGGTAGGCCACGCCGTACAAAAAGTTGCCGACCATCCACGGCGGATCGATGGAGCCGGCCTTGCGCAGCAGCACAAGGAACGTCGCCTGGAAAGCGTCCTCGGCGTCGGCGCTGTTTTGCAGAAGGCGGCGACAGACGCCCAGGACCATCGGACCGTGCCGGCGCAGCAGCGCCTCGAAGGCGGCCTCGTCGCGCCGGCTTCGGAAACGCTCCAGCAATTCGCCGTCGCTCAGGCCCGCGCCGTCGCCGCCGAGCGCCGTTCGACGCAGATAGGGGAGAACGCTGTTGGCTGGTCCTGTCGTCATCGTGCTCGCCTCGTTGGTCCTATGTTCGGTGTCCTATTCCATATTCCGCGAAAGCCGCCGTTTGATCCACGAATTCCGGCGCGATCGAGCTGCCCACATGGGAAAAGCAGGTGCATCGGCCCAACGGCCATGCTACCATCCTCTTTTTGTTGGGATACGACCATTCAAAAGGGAGACACACCATGAAGCGATCCATTCCGGCCACCCTGGCGCTGGCGGCCGTGGCCTGTCTCGCGGGACCGCAAGTCCGCGCCGACGTGAAACCTCATGCTCTCTTCTCCGATGGCATGGTCCTGCAACGGGGCATGAAGTGCCCCATCTGGGGAACGGCCGATCCCGACGAACAGGTCCGGGTGGAATTTGAGGTGAAGAAATTGTTGTCCACCGCCGCCGTTGGCGCGGGGGTGAGTGCCGGCAAGGACGGGAAGTGGAAAGTCGTTCTGGAACTCGCGCCGGATCTTGCCGGTGGACCCTACACGCTGACCATCAAGGGCAAAAACACGATCACCCTCAAAAACGTCTACGTCGGCGAGGTGTGGATTTGCAGCGGGCAGTCGAACATGGAATGGCCGGTGAGCCTCACGCGTAACGCGGACGAGGCCATCGAGAAGGCCAAGAACCCCAAGATCCGTCTGTTCACCGTGCCGAAGAACACGTCGGACAAGCCGCTTGCGGGATTCAAAGGCGATCCGAAATGGAGCGAATGCAATCCGGATACGGTCAAGGGGTTCTCGGCCGTGGCGTACTTCTTCGGCCGCGATTTGCACAAGGCGCTCAACGTTCCCGTGGGCCTGATTCATACGTCGTGGGGAGGCACGCGCGCCGAAGCGTGGACCAGCCGCCCGGTCCTTGAGAGTCACGACGAGTGGAAGGGCGAGTTCCCCGCCTACGCCAAGGCCAAGGCCAATTATCCCGCGGCGCTGGATAAGTACATCGACGACCTCAAAAAGTACAAGGAAACCTTCAAAGCCAATCCGGATACGGATGCGGCGCCGCCAGCGCCCCCCGGTTTTCCGCGACACGCCAATTCGCCCTCGGTGCTCTACAACGCCATGATCGCTCCCCTCCTGCCCTATGCCGTCAAGGGCGCCATCTGGTATCAGGGCGAATCGAACGCCGGCAAGGCCTACGCCTATCGCAAACTGTTCCCGACCATGATTCAGAACTGGCGCGACGACTGGAAAGAGGGCGATTTCCCCTTCCTGTTCGTGCAGCTGGCGCCGTGGATCAGCAAGGGAGATAAAAGCGATCAGACATGGGCGGAATTGCGCGAGGCGCAGCTGTTGACGACGCGGAAGCTGAAAAACGCCGGCATGGCCGTCATCACTGATGTCGGCGACGCCAACGACATTCACCCGCGCAAGAAGGAGCCGGTCGGCGCGCGGCTGGCGCTGGCGGCACGGGCCCTCGCCTATGGCCAGAAGATCGAATATTCCGGACCCATCTACAAGAGCATGGCCGTCGAGGGCGATAAGGCCGTCCTCACGTTCGGCCATATCGGCAAGGGTTTGGAAGCGAAGGGCGAAAACTTGCAGGGCTTCACCCTCGCCGGAGAGGACAATGTTTTCCACCCGGCGGAGGCGGAGATCAAGGGCGACAAGGTGGTCGTGCGCAGCGACAAGGTGGCCAAACCCGTCGCCGTGCGCTACGGCTGGTCGAATAATCCGACCGTCAACCTGTGGAATAAGGATGGTCTGCCGGCGTCGCCGTTCCGCACCGACGACTTGCCGACGGTAACGGGTCCGAAAGCCGCCGGCGCCGCGAAGTAGCTGCCAAGAGCGAGCGGACAAAACCTCGCCGGCCCGCAGCGCCAGCAAGGGTTGCCCTTGCCGGCGCTGCGGGCTGGTCGGGAAATGGGACGAGCGGGTGGATTGGTTTCAGCGACCTTTCGCTCGGCCGAGCAGGTTTGCCAGTGTGATCTTGGCGAAGAACAACTGCTGTCGATCGCCGCGCTGGCTCAGATCCTCCAGCAGCACCTCCAGGCTCGGTGTCGCCTTGTGGAAGGACGATCGAATGGTCGGGATCGTCACCGATACTTTCCGTTCGAAGTCGATCATGTCCTCGCCCTTGCTGTTGCGGCCGAGCCAGATTGTTACCTCGCCGACCCCCTTGGCTTCGACAACGATACGGTTGTCCTCGCGGTAGATAGTGGCGCACAGCGAGGCCGGCTGGCCGGCAGCGGTCCATCGGTCGAACGATTTGGTGCGGCGGATGTCGCTGCAACTGAGCCAGTAGAAATGATTATCGCCGGCCCGCAGCGTGCAAAATTCCTTGCCGAAAGACGTGCCGTGGCCGCTGGCGCCCACGTGGTCGAGCGGGAAGGGACGCTTCTTGCCGCGCATCCAGTCGAACATCAACGGCACTTCGCCGCCGAACCACTCGACCCCGCGGCCCTTGTAATCGACCCACAACATGGGGAAATTGCGCTGCACCCACAGCTCGAATTGATTGCGGATCTTGTCGCCGTTGGGTCCGCGGTTGCCGTGGACGACGTAGAAGGGCACGTACTGGCCGTTGCGCCAGCACACCTCGGCGTGAAACTGTGGGCCGGCCCCCATCGGCAGCACGCCGGCGAACAGATCGGGATGGCCCAGGCCCACGTCGAAGGCCATCGCCCCACCCTCGCCCCAGCCGAACAGAAACACGCGGTCCTCGTCGGCGTTGAAGCGGTGGCGCACGTCGCGCAGCGCGTTCAGCACCACCCGATGCTCGGCCTCGCTGTAGGTGTAGTTGCCGGGGCCGCCGAGGCCGCCGCCGCCGGACTGCCATTCCGGAGCCACCAGGATGTAACCGTTCTCCGCGGCCGCTTCCGACCAGTGATCCAGAATCTCGCGCGGCGTTTCGCCGGCTTGATGCAGCACGATCAGCACGGGATAGGGCCGGCCGTGGCGATATTCCGGCGGCAGACGGAGCAGGTACGTTCCCCCCGACGTTTTGCGCTCGACAACTCCCTCCGGTAGTTGCTTCTCAACCTCGACGGGCGGCATCGTGCGGATGATCTGGATCAGTTCGTCCAGCGAGGCCGATTCCGTCCGCGATCCGCCCTTGTGGGCCTCAATGATTTTCTTGCGCTCGGCTTCGTCGTCGGTAAGCAAATACTTGCGGACCATGTCGCGGCCGCGCCACAGACGCAGGGCCGTCTCGGGACTGGCCTCCGCTGAGGCGCTGCCCAGCAGCCAGCCCGACACGGCCAGGCTGAGAAGCTGTTCCGCGTTGAGGTCGGCCTTCTTGCCCTTTTTCTCGAAGCGCTCGGCCTGGCGCGCCTGTCCTAAAAAGGCGTCGAGCCGGGAGACGTTCTCGAAGTTCAGTTCCGTGCCGATCTCGTCGGCGGCCCTGGCCAGAATGCGGTTGGCCGCGCCGGCTTTCCCCGCCGCGGCCAGCAACCGCGCCGCCTCCTTCAACAGCCGATCGGTGTTCTCGTAGTCGGCCTTGAGTTCTTCCAGTTCGGCGACCATCTTGTCCGTGGCGCCGGCCGTGGAGAAGTCGGCGAGCATCTTGCGAACCAGGCGATGCTGGCCGGCAAGGTGGCGGCGCTTGATCTCCTCCAGCCGCTCGCGCGTGCTGAGCTTCAGAAGCGTCTTGCGGGCCGCGTCGATGCGCTCCTTCTGATCGGGCATGTCGCGCAAGGCTTGTGCCAGTTCGTTCTCGGCCAGGTCGAACCAGCCGGCCTGGGCGTAGAAGTCGGCCTTGCGCAACCGCTTCGAGACGCGCTGCGTCGCGGCCATGTCCTTGGTTTCGTGAAAATCCTTGTGCGTGGCGAGCAGCGATTGCACCCGGTCCGGCCCAAACTCGCGCGTCAGGTAGGCGCAGCTCCAGAAATAGTTCCCTGGCGAATCGGCCCTGGCCCAGAACGGCGACAGCATTCCGATGTGCTGCGGCACGTTCACGGGGCCCAGGGGGCTGCGGAACCGGAAGCGGCGGCTCCAGCTGCTGTCCCACTCCTGCGGTTTGACCACTTCCAGGATCTCAGGTAATCTTTTGGCATTTACCTGGGGCTTGCTGTCGGGATAGACGATCCGCTCCTCGCCGGAGGGATCCTTGGAAAAGACGTAGCGCACCTGCGACGGGCTGAAGAAGATGCGCCGCGGGCCGTCATCGACGAAGTAGAACCCCTTGGGCATGTGGTAGGCTTGCTTGCCGACCTGATCGAACTCCAGCGTCATCTCGCGTTTGACTTTCCCCTCCAGGGCGAAGCCGTCCTTGAAGTAGAGCAGGTCGGCCCGCGCGGGGCGATGGTTGACGGCCAAGGGGAGGGCCGATCCCAGGAAGAAAAGTCCCAGAAGCCGGCGGCACCACGAGGCACGGACTGCGATTCGCATGAGGCACGCTCCCTATTTCCGTGGACAGGCACCAATATCCCCAGAGCGGCGGCCGAGAACAGGCCAACGCTCATTGTGACCGTGCAGGGGGCGGGTCGTCAAGTAACAGTTGCTTGGCAACTCCCTTCGCAGCGGATTAAGATACAAGCAGAGGGGCACGCCCCGTAAAGACAGAACGCGGGGCGCGGGAGAACTTGCACCGATGCCGATTCGATTCCGCTGCCGTTACTGCAATCAGCTGATGGGCATCGCCCGCCGCAAGGCCGGCATGACCGTCAACTGTCCGACCTGCCATGCTCAGGTCGTCGTGCCGCCGTCCGAGTCCGTGGCGGAAGCGGAAGCCCCACCGCCCGCGCCCGCGCCCGCGGCCGCCGCGCCGGCAGTGCCGGCCCCGCTGTTCGAGCGCAGCGACTTTGAAGCGTTCCTGGAGAACCCGGTCAACGAGGGGCCGGCGCCGCGCGCCCCGGAGCCGCCCGCCAAGCCGGTCGCCGCGCCCGCGCCGTCGCCGTTCGCCTCGGAAAACTTCGCTCCGCCGTCGCGGTCGCTGCCGTCCGGCACGGCACGAACGCCCTCCGTCGGGTTGGTGCTGTCGCCGACGCAGGCCACCTGGCTGACCGTCGTGGCCATTCTGCTGCTGGCCCTCGCCTTTGGCGCCGGTCTGCTCGTCGGACATTACTGGATGGGTTGAGAAATCGTGACGAGGAATGTGAAACGGTTTCGCAGCCGCAACGCACCGTAGCCTTCCGCCCCGAAGGCGTGGTAAAATCACATCTCAAGACGAACTGGGCCACGGACCCTTCCGATCATGCCGATTAAATTCACCTGTCCCCATTGCAAGCGGGCGATGATCGTCGCCGACAGTCTGGCCGGCAAGAAGGGCCGCTGCAAGGCCTGCCAGCAAATCCTGACGGTCCCCAAACCCGCCAACGCCAAACCCAGCGCCCCCGCACCGTCTCCCCCCGCGCCGGCCGCTCCCAAAAGCGAGCCGCCTCCTCCCCCTCCGTCGGCCGATGTCGAGGCGGAAGCCGCCGCCCTGTTCGCCGACGAGCCGAAAACGGAGGAGCCGGCCGAGGTCAAGACCATCGACTTGAACTGCCCGTTTTGCGACGAGGCGATCCAGTTCACCGCCGACCTGGCCGGCAAACGCGCCCCCTGCCCGGAGTGCAAGCACATCATCAAGGTGCCGGAACTGGTCAAAAAGGAGCCGAAGGACTGGCGCAAGGCCGACAGACGCGGGCCGGCCGGCGCGCGGCTGCCCGATCAGCCGGAACTGGAAGGCGCCTGGGGTTCGGTGACAGCGGGCAAGGTCGGCCGCGATACTCTCGAAAAAGTCGGCGTCATCCCCAAGGTTAAGCCGCCGCGCACCCTCTGGCAAAAAGTCCGCTGGCCGCTCGTCGGCGTCGGCGCCGTGGTCCTGCTGGCCGGCTTCGGCTGGGGCGGCTATCGCTGGTGGAGCGGGCAGGCCGTCGCCCGCGCGCTCAAGGAAGCGCTCGATTACGCCGCTTCGCCGCAATCCGAGAAGGAGATCGGGAAGGCGGGACAGGCCGAGCTTTTCCTCGCCGCCGGCACGTTTTATCAGAACGGCAAGAAGAGCGATAGCGCCGTTGAGGCGAACAAGCAACTCGGCAAGGCCTTCACCGCTTTGTCGTCCGCACCCTCCAACTCGGAACGCGATGCGGTCTGGGCCGATTACGCTCTGGCGCTGGTCGATCTGGCGGGTGATCCGGCGGAGGTCGCGGAGGGACACCGGCTATCCTGGGACGAGATTCAAAAACGTTTGGGCGCCGTCCTCGCTCCGATCCGCGATCTCGACGGGCGCCGCCGGGCGCTGCGCGAGATCAGTCGCCGGCTCATCGCACGCGGAGAAACGCCACGCGTGATGACGTTAGTCAACCAGGCTTACTCGACGCCGGACGACGAAAAGGCGGCCGCCCTGTGCATCGTCGCCTTGGAACTGCTGCCCAAGGACCAAGACAAAGCCCAGAAGGCCGTCGAGGACGCCCTCAAACTCTACGAGGACAAGAAACCGCCGCCGGTGCGCGCCGAGGTGGTCGCCTTGGGTCTCCTCGTCAAGAACAAAGCGCCGAAGCTCCCCGAGGACGCGGACGAAAAACAGAAAGCGAACGAGCAGGTCGGACAAATCGCGGCGCTGGCCCTCAAGGGGGAGAAGTGGGAAGAGGCCCGCAAGAAGGCCAATGCGTTGGAGGGCGATACGAAGTTTCGCGCGCTGCTCGCCCTCGCCGTCGCCGCCGTGGAACACAAGTCCGCCGACGCGGCCGCCGACGTCGAAGCGGCCGCCAACGCGGTCGAGAAAGCGGGCAACAAGTCGGAACTATCCTGGTCGCTCCTCCGTCTAACGGAGTCGGCGTTGACTGCCGGTCTGCCGGAGGAGCGCGTGCAGTCGTTGACGGAATCTATTCCCGATTCTTCGCTGCGCGGTCGAGCGCAGCTGGCCGTGTTCCGCGTCCGCCTGGAGCGTTCCTCGCAACCCATCGAGGAGAGCGCCCTCGACAAGATCGAATCGAAGAGCCTCGCTCGCGTTCTCGCGGCGAAGGAACTGGCCCGTCACAATACGCGCCTCGATAGCGGTTGGGCCAAGAACGTCGCGGGTTGGGAGCAACCGCGCAAGGCCTTCGGCTCGCTCGGCGGCGCCCTGGGCATGCAGGACCGCTCTGGAAAATGACAAGGTGACAGGGTGACAAGGTGTCAACAACACCGATGCACCCGTTGTAATCCGCAACTGCTCGATCCTCCATTTGTTGGGATGCCGCCATGAAGAGGATATTCCTTATCGGTTTCGCCGTCGTTGTCACGTTATCCTCCGCCGTCGCGAAGGAAGGCCCCTACGCTGAGGACATGCAATTCATCCGCGAGTTGCGCAGCCACGGCTACAGCGATCTGGCCCGCGAGTATCTCAAGAAGCTGGCCCAGAACGCGCCGCCCGAACTGAAGAAAGAGCTGTCGCTGGAGAAGGCGCTGACCAATCTGGAGGCGGCCAACGAGGAGCCGGACAGCGGCAAGCGGATCACGCTGTATGCCGAGGCCCGCGCCGAGTTTCAGCAGTTCCTCAAGGACAATCCCAACCATCCGCGCGCCGGCGAGGCGCGTTTCGACATCGCCCGCGCCACCGGCTTGCAGGGCAAGACCCAGACCAACCGCGCTCTGCTCGAACCGGACAAAAAGACCCGTATCGCCGATGGACTCAAGGCCCGCGCCACCCTCAACGACGCCTTCAATCAGCTCAAGCAACTGACGCCTTCTCCGCAGACGGAACTGGCGATGGCCCTGAACCTGCTCGATCAGGCCGATACCTATCTGAACACGGACAGCGATGCGGAACTTGCCGCGCGCGGCAAGCCGGTCCTGGCGGCGCAGAAGATCTTGGAGAAACTGGCGCAGGGCGATCCCAACGACAAGATCAGCTGGAAGGCGCGGGCCTGGGTCGGTCAGTGTCTCTACCGTCTCGATGATCCCAAGGCCACCGATAAATTGATCGAGGTCACGGGCGCCACCGGGTCGGCCGTGCAAGAAGGCAAGCGCCTGGCCCGCTACTTCATCCTGCTCGCCTGGCAAAAACGCAATCAAGCGCCGGACGGCAAAACGCCCCTCGATGTGTATCTCAGGGGCCGCTGCGAGGACTGGTTGCGCGATTATCCCAGCTACGGCCGCACCCCCGAAGGCTACGGCGTCCGTTTCCTGCTGGCCGAGGTTTTGCTCCGCGATTCGGAAAACGCCAAGCTGAGCAATCGGGAGCGCGACAACATGGTCGCGCTGGCCCGCAAGCAGCTGCGCGTCATCGAGCAGACCGAGAACGATTTCACCGATCGCGCCAAGAACCTCAAGATCGCCGCCATGGCCAAGCAAGGCACCTTCAAGGCGAAGATCCCCACGCTGAAGACCTTCGAGGACTGCTACATCCGCGCTCAGTACGAGCAAATGCAGATCGGCGAGGACGCCAAGAAATACGCGGACGACAAGGCCAAGGCCGACGCCGCCCGCAAAGCGCACCTCAAGGACATCATCGAGGCGCTGCAACTGGGCGTGCAAAAGCCCGACGCCAAAAACAAGGACGTCGCCACCGACTACAACAACGCTCGCGCCCTCTTGGCCTACTACCTTCTGAACGAAGGCAAGTACAAGGATGCGGTCGCGGTCGGCGAGAACTTCGCGCGCAACGATCCCAAACCCAGCCAGGCCGGCTCGGCCGCCATCTACGCCTTACTAGCCTACAGCGAATTGCTCGGCGAGCGCGAAGGCAAGGCCGCCGACGCCAAGCTGCTGGAGGAGGACAAGGCGTATCAAGAGGATCTCTCCAACATGCTGAAGCTGGCGCAGCTGATGGAGCAGCGCTGGCCCAAGGAGCGGGCCGGCGACCTGGCCCGCCATCAGATCGCCGCCCGGCTGCTGCGGCAGGACAAAACCGAAGAGGCCATCGACAAGCTGAACGCCATCACGCCGGAGTATCCCTCCTACGTCCGCACGCGCTTCCTGCTCGCCCGCACCGAACTGCAACAGGCCGCGCAGGACAAAGACAAAGGCGATCCGAAAGGATACCGTGCTCGCGCCCTCGCCGTGCTGACCGAGCTTCGCCCGCCGCCGGCGGGCGCCGATGCCGAGGTCAACCGCGAGTACATCCAGGGCAAGCTCATGCTCGCCGGCGAATTGGCCCGGGACAAGAAATTCAAGGAAATCGACGATCTCACCACCGCGCTCGCTCCTCAGGTGGCTTCCCTGAAGTTGGTCGATGATCCCGAAAAGGACAAGGATCTGCGCGGCAAGTTCGAGGAGTCGCGCCTTCAACTGTCGCTGTACTCGACGGTGCTGCAAGCCGACGCCGACTTCAAGGCTGCCAAGTACGACGCCGTGGCCAAGCGGCTCGATCCGCTCGTCGATCAATTCAACGCCGGCAAGATCCCGCAAATGAAGGACAGCGAGTTGGCCGCGCCGATGTTCGCCCTGGCCCTCAAGACCGCTGTGCAGCTGAACAAGCTCGACCGGGCCGAACAAGTCATCAAGGCGCTGCAAGAGCTGCAAGCGGACCAGGGCGCGAAGGGCGACAAGGGCACCACGGCCATCCTCGCCCAGCTGGTCACGCTCATCAGCCAGCAGGTCGAGGATCTGCGCAAGAAGGGCGACAAGGACAGTCTGCAAAAGGCCAAGGTCGGTTTCACCAGCATTCTCAACAAGGTGGCGGGCGGACAGAAGACGCCGACGCCGCAGTTGGCTTATCTGCTGGCCAAGTGCTATTCCGGAATGGACGAACACAAAAAGGCCGCCGATCTGCTGGAGAAGTTCGCCGCCGAGCCGGTCAAGCCCGACGCCGGCCCGGAAGTACAGCGGCACCACGCCATCCAACTGCTGCTGGTCCAGGAACAGCGTCAGCTCAAGGAATTCGAGAAGGCCCAGAAACTGCTCGACGAGATCATCGGCACGAAGGAAAAGCCCGGCTGGGGCGCCCGCGATTTGGAGGCGCAGAAGGCGCGCGTCATGCTTTTGGAGGACAAGGGCGACTACCGTACGGCCGCCCTGCTCTGCGACAGCTTCATCAAGCAGCTGGTCAAACGGCTCGACGACAACAAGCTCAAGGACCAGTATTTCGAGTTCTATTATCACCTGGTGTACTGCATCCTGAAGCACGGCCAGCGGATGAGCGACGAGGCCCAGAAAACCAAGTCCATCAAGGACGCCGCGCATCGGATCGTCGTCCTGGAGAAAGCGCAGAGCGGTTTGGGCAACGCGGAGTCGAGGAAACGCTTCGAGGAGTTGCTGGAGAAGGAAGCGGATCTGCGCGAGGCGTACAAGGCCCAGAAGGCCGGCAAGTAATCGACGGCGAAAAACAAACACCGCGGAGGAGCGATTATCATGAAACGAGTTGTGCCGCGTCTGGTCCTCGCTGGTTTCGTGTTCATCGTCGGACCACTTCTGTGTGTGGCCGACACCGTTTATTTTCGGGAACCGGGCAAAAAAACCGATTCTTCCGTGGATGGAAAGATCGCGGAAGAAGCCCCGACCGGGGTCAAGGTGAGGACCAAGGCGGGCCTTAAGGCAATCGAGGCCCTATCGATCACGCAGGTGGTCTACGAGAGCAAGGAAGTGGCGCGGGCGGATTTCAAAAAACCCGATGTCGATTTCTCCAAGGCCCTGATCGAGCGAAGGCCGGAGAAACGGGCGAGCGATCTGAGTTCGGCGATCGCCGGTTTCCTGGAGATGGATGGCAAACTGAAGGACATGCCCCAGGTGCATCGGTATTGCCAGTACCGCATCGCCCAAGTGATGACCGAGCAGGCCAAGAGCGACCCTGCTCGCCGCGATGCCGCCATCGCGGTGCTGAAAGACAACCAGAAAGCGTTCGCGGACGGTTGGGAGATTGTGCCCGCCCTGCAATTGCTGGCGCGCCTGCAAGAAGAGAAGGGCGACATGGAGGCGGCGGGCAAGGCTTACTCCGATTTGGCCGAGTTGCCCGGCATCTCCGCGGCGATGAAGCTGGATAGCCAACTTCGCGGCGCTCGTCTGCTGCTGAGCGCCAACAAGTTCACCGACGCCGAATCCAAGCTCAAGGAGGTGGCCGCCGCGATGCCCGCCGACGATCCGCAGCGGGCGCAGGTGGACGTTTACCTGGCCCAGTCGCAGATCGCCCAAGAGCATCTCGACGGCATCGAAAAGAAACTCAAGGACGCCATCTCCACCAACGAGGACAAGAAACTGCGTGCCCTCGCTCACAACGCCCTGGGCGATTACTACCGCGCCAAAAAAGACATGGAGCGGGCATTCTGGGAGTATCTCAAGGTCGAAACGATGTACGACGTGGACCGCGAGGAACAGGCCAAGGCACTGTACTGGCTGTCGAAGCTGTTCGATCAGCCCAAGAACGATCTCGCACGGGCGGAGGAGTGCCTGACCAAACTGCAAGGCCAGCGCTTCGAAGGCACCACGTTCCAGCGCAAGGCGGCGAACGAAAAAAAGACGCCGTGAGCGGCTGGCCTGCAAACGGACGGGCGTTCCTCATAGAATTGTCTTCCGCTGCTCTCACATCGATTGTTTCTTTCAGGAGGCTCCCTCATGAGGACGATTGCAGGAAGTTGTTGTGTTCTGGCCGTGCTGGTTTCCATCAGTCCAGCCCGCGCCGAGGAGGACGCCGGAGTGCGCGCGATCGTCGATAAGGCGATCAAGGCGCACGGCGGCGCCGACAACCTGAAAAAGTTCAAGGCCAGCGTCACCACCAGCAAAGGCAAGTTTTACGGATTCGGCGACGGCATCGAGTACACCGGCGAAGCCTCGTTTCAGATGCCCGACCGTATCCGCAACATGGTCGAAGGCAAGGTCGGCGACGACACCTTCAAATTCACCCAGGTCGTCAAGGGCGACAAAGGTTGGACCAAACTGAACGACAAGACCGACGAATTGAGCAAGGAAGCGCTCGCCGAAGCCAAGGAGCAGATGAACGCGGCGCGGATCGTTCACCTGTCGGTGTTGACCGAAAAGGGTTACAAACTTTCGTCGCTGGGCGACGTCAAGGTCGGCGACCGTCCGGCGGTCGGCATCCGCGTCGAGCACGCCGGCTTCCGCGACGTCAGCCTGTTCTTCGACAAGGAAAACAACCTGCTCCTCAAAAGCGAGACGCGCGGAAAGGATCTGATGCGCGGCGAGGAGTACATGGGTGAGACGTTGTACGGCGATTACAAGAAGGTCGAGGGCATGATGGCCGCCCAGAAAATCACCATCAAGCGCGACGGCAAGCGTTTCATCGAGGCGGAGAACACGGAGGTCAAGTTCTCCGAGAAACTCGACGACAGCGTGTTCGACAAGCCGTGACGCGCTGAGTATTTTTTCTCACCAGCCCGAAGCGCCAGCGAGGGGCTGCCCTCGCTGGCGCTTCGGGCTGATAAGACTCACGTCGTCTCATATCTTCGCAGCAAGAGATATTCAATCAGCCACACCAGTAGTGCCAACCCCCGATCGTTGCGATCGCGGGCGGGATCGAACTCCGAGAGGAGCACGCCGGCCACACGCGGCGACCATACGGCGTCGAGCACTTGCAGCACCAGCGCCGGACTGAGTCCGAAAGGCACCGGCTGCGCCGCCGCCGGAAAGTAAACCGGGTCGAACACATCGCAGTCGAGATCAACGAAGACGCGCTCGGCGGCCGCGGCGGCCTGGCGCAGATGATCGAGGGCTGGCCGCGGGTCGATGGCCAGTTCCGACGCGGCGAAGGTGCGGCGATAATGCCGGCTCACGTAGTCGGACGTCAGCAACAGATCGCGGTGGCCGACGTTGACCAGCGGCGGCAGCGGCCCCTCACAGTGCAGCAGGAAATTGCCGTGCGATAGTTCCGTCGTGCAATCGCGGAAATGGTGAATGTCGAGATGGGCGTCGAGCTGCACGACCAGCGTGGAATCGTCCGCGCCGGCCAGCTCGTCGTAGACCGGCAGCGCACCGAGGTGGTTGCCGGTGATCCAGAATAGGAAATCGCCCTGTCGCAGCGCCTGGCGCACGGCCTGCCGCCCTTGCCGCCGCCAATCCGTGTAGGCTTCCAGTGTCTCGAATGGAAACTCGCGCAGGCGGACGTGTTCGGTGTAAGCGAGCGCCCGTGTCGGCACTCGTTCCCGACGGTTGTCGGCGAGGATCTCGCGCAACTCGTCGGCCAGCAGCGTCACGCCGCCGCCGGACCCGGCGCTGCCGAACAGGTCGAACGGAAAAAAGACAAAGGTGCTCTTCATAGTGCGCATTAACTCGAAGACGAAATCGGCCGGCCCGATCGGCGACGATCGGTCCGGCCGCGTCATTGTACAAGCGCCTTCCGGCCCGTATTAGCTGGCGGGTGGACCACTGATCGGCTGTGCCGGTTGGACAGGATTCGGCGAAGGGGCGGAAGGGGTCGGCGGCAACGTGTTGGGAGCACAAACCGGGGCCGGGCAAACGGGAGTACCGCTGGAGGCGCCGCCGTACCCCATCGCCGGGGTATAACAGGTGGGCGCCGGGTTTGCCCAGGTTCGCCCCTTCGCCCCGGCCTTCTTGTCAAGAATCATTTCCAGGGCGGCGACAACTTCCTGCGCCGCGACCCGGTTCTCGGCCGCGGCGTTGGTCTTGTACAAATCGTCGAGCAACTCCAATCGTTCGGCGTTGCGGATGATAATGGGGAGGGCGCGTTTGGCGTCCGGCCCCATGCGGCCCAGCACCATCGCCGTGACGATAAACGTCTCCGACGATTTCGTTTCTTTCAAGATCGTCGTCAGTTCGTCGATCACTTTTTCGTTGTCCGAAGACGACTTGCCGGTCGTCGCCGACGGGCAACACGATACGCAACAAGGCTCGGGGGTTGGTTTGCCGAACACCGCGAGGACGGGAACGAGCAGACCAATCGCGGCGATCAGCACAAACAGGGGCAGAGTTCGTTTCATACGGATGCTCCCTTTGATGGGGGGAAGTGGGTCCAGAACGGACGCGGGCACTCTACCCCGGCGCGGCCCTCGCTGGCAAGACGGACTGACGGCGGAAAAGCCGCTCTTGCTCGCCGCCGCCGTCTCCGTTATAGCGCTAACCGTTTCCTTCCTACCGGAGACGGTCATCCGGTTAGACGGAAGGGCGTTCGCATTTCGCGGGTAGACGATGGCGGTGATTCCTTCTTCATCCCAAACGAAATCGCGGCCGATTCTTCCCGCTTCGGTCGATCCGAGCATCGCGCCGTCGCGCCGAGGCACGCGGAGCATTTGGCCGTGCTTCCATCTACGGAAACAATGCCTTCCCACGCCCGCCCCGGCCTCACCTCCGCGCACGCCGCGAGGCTACGCGCTGGCACGCTCGCGGCGAATGCGGCTTAGCGGCCGCAACGTAATG
>DATBGU010000398.1:0-41294 GCA_036557825.1 Gemmataceae bacterium | reverse complement strand
ACGACGAAGGCTTGTGAAGTACCCTCATCGTGTTCGGGGAGTCGGCTTGTGTCCACCCTCTTGCCCTGCTCATGCTTCGTTCCCTGCTTACACTCGGTCAGGACGTACTGTTAGAAAATCGCGGAAAGTACAGTTAAAAAGAAAGAGCTTCCGAGAAATCGGAAGCCCTGAAAAGCAATGCCATTGTATCTACTTGTTGCGATTTTGTATCCGATTCTCGAAAACCAGAAAAGCCGTAATTCTATAAAACAAGGGATTTCGAGCAATCGAAAGCCCTTACGGAGTGGAGACAATGGGGATCGAACCCATCACAGGCTCTTTGCAAGAGAGCCTCGCCCCCCTGGCACATGCGCCCCCATACAGGTCCGCCCGGGGCTCGAACCCGGTCTTCCTCCCTACCAAAGAGGCGTGCCGCCGCAACACCTGCAGACCAAGCAGTGATCCCGGATGGAGTCGAACCATCATCTCCTGGATGTGGGCCAGGGATTCTCGCCCTTGAACCACGGGACCAACAAGTGAGCGGGCCATCAGCCGGCGGCAGGCGACAATCGGCACGGACGCTCGGCCTGTCTTTACTGCCGACCGCTGACAATCCGCTGTCCTTCAGTAGCCGAGGGGAGAATCGAACTCCCACGCCCCAACGAGCACGAGCTTCTCAGCCTCGCGTGTCTACCTTTCCACCACTCGGCCGTCAGTGCCGGGTCCAGGAGTCGCACCTGGTCTGCGGTGGGTATGAACCACTGCCGGACACTCGCCCACCCGGTAAGTTGCGGAGGCCGGATTTGAACCGGCGTCGAACGTCTTATGAGAACGCGCTGGCATCCAGGCTCCAGTCCACTCCGCAATACAAGCGGCCCGAACGGGACTCGCACCCGCACCCATCCGGTTGACAACCGGCCGCACGACTTTTGTGCTTCCGGGCCGTGATTTTTCAGTGGCTCAGGTGGGATTTGAACCCACAGCATTCGAGAGTCTGAATCCCGATGGTCTGCCGTTGCCTACCGAGCCGTGTCTCTTCGCGCTCCGATGCCCAGCGAGGGAATCGAACCCCCATCCGCCCGAGTTTAAGTCGGGCCGCTCTGCCGTTGGCGCAGCCGGGCCGCCCCTGCCAGCCGCCGGACCGTTGGGCGCGCGGTCCGTGCGGCGGAGTCGAGGTGGCTGGACTTGAACCAGCGTTCTCCTGCCTCCGAAGCAGGCGGGCACTCCAGCTACCCCACACCTCGATAGTCAGCGTGGCTGGATTTGAACCAGCGTTCTCCACTATCCCGAAGTGGCGGGCACTCCAGCTACCCCACACGCTGAATACGAACGCAAATCCAATCCCATCAGTGAGCCCAGAGGGACTTGAACCCTCACCGTTCGGGTAAGAGCCGAAAATGCTGCCGCTAACACCTTGGACCCATCTGTCGTCAAACCAATCTTCAGCAAGTCCGGAGGGACTTGAACCCTCACCGTCCGGGTTGGAGCCGGTTATGCTGCCGCTAACACCTCGGACCTGTAGATGTACCCCGATCGTTGACCAGTGGGGCCGGTGGGAGTCGAACCCACACCACCAAGTTTAAAAGACTTGTGCGCTGCCTTTACGCCACGGCCCCCCTGTTGCGGAGGACGCGACGTTTGAAGCGAGAAAATCGTGCCATGATACTTCTCCTGCATCCAAAAACAGAATGCGTTCGTCAAAGTGGGCCGGGAGGCGCTCGAATCCTCGTCTGCGGTTTTTCAGACCGCCGCTACTACCGTCTCAGCTACCAGCCCAAAACAAAAAGGCCAGGCATCTCGTTGTGACACCTGGCCTCGCAAGCTGCCGAAATAGGTAGCTTTGGTGTCACAAGCGCAGAGGATGAGCGGGGAGGCCATTCGCCCACGGATCAGCCAGATGCCCGGCCAATTTGTGTTTCAGAAATAACCCGCAATCCTGACTCATCGTCTACTCACGATTTTGAGGTCGCGATCCGTTAAGGGGACCGCTCGTCCTTACACTTGGATAGACGCTCGCCGCGCCGGATGGTTCACGAAAAATTTCGATTTTTGTTGGGCGATTGGGTTATGTCAAAATCGCCGGGTCCACTTCATGGGCGATGCACGCGACGCAATCGCCCTGGCGGACGAGCGTTGGGCCGCGCGTGGCGATCAGCACGCCCGCGGCGTTGGCCGTCACGGGAACCGGTTCGCGGTCCGGCCGCTCCAGGAAATGGATTTGTCCCACCGCCTGCTCGGTGCGAACCTCCGCGCCGAGGGGCACGAGCGTTTCATACAGCCCGGACTCGGGGGCGAAGCGATAGTCTTCGCGGTCGAGGGACTGCACCCAGCGCGTCGGCGGCAGGGCCAGCGCTTGCCGCGTTTGCTTCTCGCCGGTCAGCAGGCCGAAGTGGACCAGCACGTTGTGCAGGCCGTCCTGCGTCAGCCGATGCACGCCGGCCGAGATCGGTTCGCCGCCGCCCATCTCGGTGGTGACAACGATCTTGCCCTGTCGCTCCGCCTCGACCGGCAGCAGGCCGGTGCCGGCGATGTCGGTGTAGAGAAAAGCGAAATCAGTGTTCCAGGCCAGGGTGCCGGCGACCATCTGCCGCCGCTGCTCGCGGTCGGTAACCAGGTGCATGTGCGCGCACGGATAAAAGTCCATGCTGCGTCCACCGGTGTGGATGTCGATGACGATGTCGGCCAGCGGGAACAGGACCGTCGTTAGATAATGGGCGATCTGCTCGGCGACGCTGCCGTCGGCCTTGCCGGGAAAGCAGCGATTGAGGTTCTTGCCGTCCAGCGGCGACAAGCGCGTTCCCGCCCGCACCGCCGGCAGGTTCAGAGCCGGCATCAGGATGAGACGGCCGCGCACCTGTTCCGGGTGCAAGTAGCGCATCAATTTCAGGATGGCGATGGGACCGGGATATTCATCGCCGTGATTGCCGCCCAGCAGCAGGGCGGTGCGGCCGGCGCCGTTGGCGAGAACGGCGATCGGCAGCATCAGGTTGGCCCAGCCGCCGAGATTGTGCGAGTACGGCACGCCGACATAGCCGAATTGCTTGCCGGGTTGCTCGAAATCGACGGTCGCATAGAGCGAGCTGCGCTCCATCGGTGCATCTCCCTGGCAGCGCGTGTTACTTGCGTTGCAAACGATCGGCTGCTCCCGCCAGACGATAAATCTCCGCCGTGCGGTCGAACGCCTTGTCTTTGGCGTTCACCAGCGTCAGCTTCACCTTCGGTGCCAGCAGCCCCAGCGCCTCGGGAACATCGAGTACGCGCTGGGCGTTGAGGAAGATCGGCCCGTCGCGGTGCGAAGTCGGCGGATCAACGATGACAACTTCCTTGATCGACGGCTCGAACAGGGCGGCGTAGGCAGCGAGGACGCCGGCCTGTCCGGTGCCACCCACTCGCACCACAGACTTCTTTTCTTTCTGTAGGTATTTGATCGCTGCGATGATGTCCCAGACACGGCCCTCATCGACCGTCCGACCCAGCAGGGCGTGCGCCCGCTCGACGTAATTGGGAGGGGATTTTCGGGTCCACTCGCTGTCCACAATCCCCCGTGGGTAGAGATACAGGGGAAGATCATTACCCCCCAAGATCTTGCCCTTAACGACAACTAGCAGGTAATCGACTTTACGAGATTCCGGGTAGAAAAGAGTCACTTCGGTCCCCGGTTCCGAAGTAAAGCGCCCGCGCGAATTATCCTTTACCTTGAGCGGGGGGATTTCCGCCGGAAACGCTCGGAACGATTTCTCTCGCAGTTCCTTCAACAATCCCTTTTTCCACTCCACAAAATCGCCTTCCTTCGGCAGTTTCACCTGTGCCAGCGGCACAAACGTCTCATCAATCTTGCCGTTGAGCGCATCCTTGGGGATGTCTTTTTCCTCCGGGAAGACGCGCAGCTCCTTGCCCTCCAGCGGCTTGAAATCGGCGTCTTTCACCTCGCCGGTGTCGTGCTTGAGGTGCTTGTTGATCCACTTGAAGACGGCGACGCGCAGGTCCGGCCGATAGTCGTGGCCGCCCTTGCTGACGTAGTCATCGACCAGATCCGGCTTGTCGTACATCTTGTACGCCTGGCGCAGCCGGGCGATGATGCGGCGATTGCCGTCCATCGGAAAAATGGAGTCGTTGTCCGAGTTGGCGAACAACAAGGGACGCGGCGCTATCAGGGCCGCGATGGTCGTCCACTCCCATTGGTAGGTGTTCACCAGGAACATGCAATCGCAGTGGCCGTTGATGACCTTGTGCGAAACATAACTTTCCAGATCGCTCATGCCGCTGACCGGCACGGCCACCTTGACGCGCTCATCCGCGGCGGAGATCCACACCGTCGCCGCGCCGCCGCCGGAAATGCCGGTGACGCCCAGACGCTCCACGTCCACGTCCGGCCGGCTGACGAGATAATCGAGCGCCCGAATGCCGTTCCAGCATTCGACGCCGGCCGGCGTATAGCCGCGCGCCTGCCACCACCAGCGGCCGAGGTTGTACGTGCCGTGATGCTGGCCGGCGATCTCGCCGAGTTGCAGCGTGTCGATGATGAGACAGATGTAGCCGTTGCTGGCGAACCACATGCCGTGGTCCTGAAACGCCGTCTTGTTGCCGTCGCGGCCTCGGCCCGAGTGGCCGCATACGTAGAGGATGGCTGGCAGTTTGCCGCTGCTTTTCTTCGGTCGATACAGGTTGCCGGTGACGTACAGACCGGGCCGGCTCTGAAAGTGCAGTTTCTCGATGACGACCTCGCCGCGCTCGACGGTTCCGGTGATCGTGGCGCGGAGCGGCGTTTTCTCCGGCAGCGGCCACAGGCCGAGCATCTCGAAATACTCGCGGCGCAGACGCGGCTTGCGCGCCTCCCATTCTTCGCGTGTCTTCGCCCCGTCGAGAAAACGCTGGCTGAGACGTTCGGTTTCCTTTTGCAAATAGCGCTCGATGGCGGCATCGCCGGGCAGCGGTTTGTCCGGCTCGGCAGCCACGGCCGACACCGCGCAGACGACAGGCAGCGCCACGAGAGCGCCGCAAATCCGGTGAATCATGCGGATCGACATGAGGGTTACTCCTGGGAATCCGGCGCGGTCTCGACCCGTTCGCCGATCAGTCCGTTGGGATTGAGCAACAGCCAGCACACGATGGCGATGACGTGCATTGCGGCGAAAACGACCAGCGCGCCCTCCCAGCCGCGATAGGTCACGACGCGCGGGATGAACTTGGTGAAGGCCCACGACCCCAGATTGCCGACCATGTTCATCGTGCCGAAGATGACGCCGAGGTTTCGACCGCCCATGTCCATCGTCAGGGCGTAGGCACAGGGCGAGGAAAAAGTCATGATGAAGAGACCGAGACAGGCGAGCAACACCGCTCCGGTCAAGTTGGAGACTTGATAAGCCAGGGCATAGACGAGCAGGCCGGCCAGAATGCTGCCGATGGCCACGCCCTGCCGGGCGGCCCGGCGACTTCGTGTCCGCGCCAACACGAAATCGGAGAGGATGCCGCCGACGGGTCCACCGATGATGCCGGCCAACAACGGCAGGCTGGTCAAGTAATTGGCATCCTCCACCGATTGGCCGCGCGCTTCCTGCAAATAGGTCGGTAGCCATTGGTCGAAAAAGCGCAACGCGCCCGCTCGGCAGAACTGCTGAATGCAGATCAACCACAGAGCAGCGCTGAGATAGATTGCCGCCCACGGGATCGAGGGCTTCATCACGCGCTGGACCAGATCCTGTACCTCGGCCGCTGCCTCATTCCCACGCTCGGCGTGGGAATGAGAGTATGCCTCGGATCGCGTCGTGATCCCCGTTTCCTCGTCGCGCATCGACGTGATGTCGTCGATTCGCAATGGGACCGATTCGGGAGAGATGATCGCCAGCTCGGCGGCATTGACGGCGGGGTGCTCGCGCGGTTGATTGCGGAACCACTTGGCGAACCAGATCGCCCAAACCAGACCGGGCAAGGCGTACAGCAAGAATAGCCATCGCCAGCCGAGCGGGCCGATCAGCTTGCCCGTCATCCAGGAGGCGATAACCCCGCCGATGAGCATGAAACTGTTGAGGATCGCCGACGCCAACCCGCGGCGCGTGGCCGGATACCACGACGCCAAAATCATCGTGCAGCACGGGAAAATGCCGGACTGCAACGCACCCATCGCCCAACGCGCGCCGACCAGAGCAGGTAAGTTGGTGGCCGCCGCCGTGAACGCCATCACGATCGACCAGCCGGCGGCGAACAGGGTCAGCGCGCGCCGTCCTCCCCAGCGCTGCGCCAGCCAGCCGCTCGGCACCTGGCACAGGGCGTAGGTCAGGAAGAACGCCCCCATCGCGTCGCCGGTGTCGTTGCGCGTCAGGTGCAGATCGGAGCGGATCGTCGTCTCCGCTCCGCCGACGCTGTTGCGCTGAATGTAGTTGATGGTCGTGATGGCGCACAGCGCCGCCAGCACCAGATGGCGAACGTACGTCGGCGGGGAGGAGAGAACCGGAGCGGGGTCGGCGGTGTCTTTCACAGGCGCGTCTCGATTGGTTGCGTGCAGGCGTGGTAAAAGCTTAACGGAGGTCCGGACGCGGAACAAGAAGCCAGGTTGATTCGCCGAGGGATTTCGCCTTTTTCCGGACTACGATCCTCGACGGGCCGCGTTACTCCTGGTAATAATGGGAGACTTCCTTAACGGATTCGCTTCATCGCGATTGGGGGCGTCGTCGTGGATTACAAGTTCCAAATCAACCTGCGGGGCATCATCGAACTGCTGTCCAATCACCTCTATAGCGGGCCGGAGGTCTTCCTGCGCGAACTGCTGCAAAACGGCGTCGATGCCATCCGCGCCCGTCTGAACCTTGAACCGAACCACCAGGGCGAAATCACTCTCGAAGTGCTGGGGGCGCGCGGCGGCAAACAACCGCCCACTCTCGTTTTCACCGACAACGGCATCGGTCTGACCGAAGAAGAAATTCACCGCTTCCTGGCGACGATCGGCCAGAGTTCCAAGAACGCCGAGTTCTGGGAGCATCCCAGCGACTTCATCGGCCAGTTCGGCATCGGACTGCTGTCGTGCTTCGTCGTCAGCGAGGAGATCGTCGTCATCACGCGCTCGGTCCGCGGCGATTCTCCCACCATCGAATGGCGTGGCAAGCCCAACGGCACCTACACCATCAAAGTCCTCGACCGCGATCTGACGCCGGGCACGCAGGTCTATCTGACCTGCAAGAAGGGCTGCGAGGAGCATTTCGAGCCGCAGCGCATTGCCGAGCGAGCCGCCCATTTCGGCAGTCTGCTGCCCTATCCCATCCGCATGATCTCCGGCAAGGGCGTGCAGATCCTCAACGCTGACGGCCCGCCGTGGCGGGGGCGCTTCGCCGGCGCGGAGGCGCGCCGCGCCGCCCTGCTGGAGTACGGCCGCAAGACCTTCGAGATGGACTTTTTCGACGCCATCCCGCTGCGCTCCGCCGTCGGCGAGGTCGAGGGCGTCGCCTTCGTGCTGCCGTTCTCGCCGAGCCTGGCGACCAAGCGCACCCACCGCGTCTATCTCAAGCACATGCTGCTGTCGGAGAACGCCGAGAATCTCGTGCCGGACTGGGCGTTCTTCGTCAAATGCGTCGTCAACGCCAACGACCTGCGGCCGACCGCCTCGCGCGAATCGTTCTACGAGGACGACAAGCTGGCCGGTACGCGCGAGGCGCTGGGCGAGTGCCTGCGCGAGTATCTGTTCGGTTTGGCGAAAAACCAGCCCGAACGTCTGCAACAGTTCATCGCCCTGCACTATCTGTCGATCAAGGCGC
Source organism: Gemmataceae bacterium (assembly GCA_036557825.1). Taxonomy (GTDB): domain Bacteria; phylum Planctomycetota; class Planctomycetia; order Gemmatales; family Gemmataceae; genus JAJPHU01. The sequence goes on along the minus strand of DATBGU010000398.1, from coordinate 33,570 downwards.
TGGCGGTGCGCGACGATGAGTTCTATCGGCTGTTCATCGACTGGCTGCCGTTCGAGACGACGCTGGGTGAGATGACGCTCGGCGAGTATCGCCGCGACAATCCCGTGCTGCGCTACGTGACGCAACTCGATCAGTTCCGCCAAATCGCCCGCGTCGCCGCCGCGCAGGATCTGTGCGTCCTCAACGGCGCCTACACCTACAACGCCGAACTGCTCGAAAAGTTCGCCGAGGTCTTTCCCGACGAGCAGGTCGAGGAGGTCGATCCGGCGGCGCTGACGCAGAGCTTCGAGGATCTGATGCTCGACGAGCGCGAGCGGATGTTTCCGCTCATCAAGGCGGCGGATCTGGTCTTGCAGCCGTTCAAGTGCGCCGCCGAGATCAAGAAGTTTTTGCCGAAGGAGCTGCCGGCGCTGTACAGCACCAATGCCGATGCGAGTTTCCTGCGCTCCGTCGAACAGTCGCGTGAGATCAGCGACGAGTTGTGGTCGTCGGTGCTGGACAACCTCGCCGGCAAGCACGCGACCGACGTCTACGCGCAGCTGTGCTTCAATTACAACAATCCGCTCATCCGCAAGATGGCGACGCTGCGTAACCGAACGCTGTTGCAGCGCTCCATTGAGATGCTCTACGTGCAGGCGCTGCTGCTGGGCCATCATCCGCTCAACGCGCGCGAAATGGCTCTGCTCAACGAGGGGCTTCTGGGACTGATTGAGTGGGGCGTCGGCGCGGGGGAACATCGGAGGGACGAGGCATGACGACAACCTATCAGGAACAGATCGAGGAGTTGCAGGACCAGGCGTGCGGACTGCCCGACGGCCCATCCAAGATGGCGCTGCTGGAAGAGGCCGTGCGCCTGGCCGACGCGCATCGGGATCTGTGGCTGGGCGACGAGGTGCGGGCGGACCTGATCCGCACGGCCACTTTTTCCGGCTACCCGGAGAAGGCGCTCGTCGCGTTTTCGTGGCGGCTGGCCCAGTCCGACCGCGATCCGCAACTGTTCCCTGAAACGGATCTGCTGTGGGAATTCAAGTGGATCACCGATTCGCTTCCCGGTTTTCCACAGATCACGCGCCGGCAAATCGAAGACATGCTCGACGACATGACGCGGCGTTACCAGCGCTCCGGCGCCAGCCTGCGCGCCGTCTACAAGCTGCGCTGTCAGATCGCCATGGCCATGTGCGAGCCGGCCGAGGCGCGCACCTATCATCGCCAGTGGGAGAAGACGCCGCGCGACTACAGCAGCGATTGCCCCGCCTGCGAGCAGAACCATCGCGTGCGGTTTCAGCTCTTCGCCGGCAAGAAGGAGAAAGCTTTGGAGATGGCCGAGCCGATCCTTCACGGTTCGCTGCGCTGCGCCGAGATTCCGCACGCCACTTACGCCCTCGTCCTGCTGCCGCTGGTGCAGCTTGGGCAGGTCGAGCAAGCCGTGGAGTATCACCACAAGGGCTATCGGCTCATCAGCAACAACCGCAAATTCATCGACGAATCCGCCGATCACCTCACCTTTCTGTCGTTGACCGACAATCTGCCGCGGGCGGTGAAGCTGTTCGAGAAGCACCTGGAATGGGCGCTCGACGCCAAGGATCTGTACTGGCGCTGGAAGTTCTACCTGGCCGCGCAATTCTTGATGTCGCGCATCGCGGCGAACGGACAGACTTCGCTGAAATTGCGTTTGCCGAAGGCGGCGGCCTGCTATCAGGAGGAAGGGCGCTACGACGTGGACACTTTGTCGGCGTGGATCGAAGAAGCCTGTCGAGAACTGGCGGAGCGCTTCGACGCGCGAAACGGCAACGATGGTTTCAAGCGCCGTCTGGCCGCCAATCGGCGCTTGACCCGATGGCTGACGCCCTATCCGCTGCGGCGCTCCCAGAAAGGGTAGAGCTGCCGGACAACACTTTTGCTTGCCAGCCCGCAGCGCCAGCAAGGGATGCCTTGCTGGCGCTGCGGGCTGGTTAGGAAGCTGCGTCTTACCTAACCTTCCGCTGGCCGTGGCGAGCGGTGGTGAGAATCCGATCCGTCATGGATCGCCCCACGACTGGTGTTTCCTTCTTCGGCTCGGCCTGGAGGGCGTTGCGAATCACCGCCGGGAGAGCGGCCGGTCGCGGAGCGCCGTTCTTGTCGCGGCGGACCCAGGCCACCTCATGCGTGCCGACCGACAGCTTCTGGCGGCGGCCGTCTTCTTCGAGCCGGTAGTACTCGAAGCCCAGCACCGCGCCGCAGGTGCGGATCGAGCGAACCGTCATGACGACCTGGATGCGGTCGAACGGCATCGCTTCGCGCAGGTAATCCATGCGGCTCCGCAGACACACCATCTCGCCGTCGCTGCCGATACCGCGGAAATATTCCGGAGCGAGATTGTGCAAGAACAGGTCGCGCACCTTGCCCTGCCAGGCGAAGTAGTTGGCGAAGTAGACGTTGCCGACCAGGTTGGACTCTTCCAGCGTCGTTTGCATGGTTTCGGTGGCCAGCACGCGCCCGCCGGACGGCCCAGCCGGCACCTCCTCGACCACCGCGCCGACATCGAGTCCCTTCAGCGGCTCGGACAGAGCGGGCAGGGTACGGGCGTTGTTTTCGCGCGGTCCCATCGACTCGATGAAGGCGGTCAGGTAATCCGGGATCGGCTCCGGCACGACCTGACCGTGACCGACGAGGCGCACCCAGGTGGCCTTTTGTTCGCCGAAGGCCACGCGCTCCTTGCGGCCGTCGGCGTGCATCTTCCAGAAATCGCAGAAGAACTCGACCTCGGAGCCGCGAGGGTGGTCGGTCCAGAAACGCATCTGAATCACGTCGTTGGCCGTCACTTCGCCGAAGACGTGAACGTCGCCCCAGTTGGTGACGAGGCCCCATTCGCCGGTAGCGATCTGCTCGGCCAACTGCGGCACGCTGCCGGACATGACCAACTCGCGCATCTTGCCCATCCAGGTGAGGTAGCGCGACACGGGAACGTGCCGGCTGATGCTCGACGCTTCCTGGAAGGAGACGACGAAACGCAACTCCTGGACCGGCTGTCCCTGCGGCCCATCGACCGCGACGCTCACGGAGTGCCACTCGGAAGGGATGCCGCGGATGGCGTTGTCGGCGGGGGCGGCCTCCATCGCGGCCGGTGCCACGGGAGCCGCTGGCAGCACCAGAGCGATCATTCGTTCGGGTCCGAGCGTCCATTTCATGGGCAGAGTCAGCACGCGAGGAGCGCCGGGCAATTCCGCTCGCAGGACCACCTTTTCTCCCTCGCGGCGGTCGAGGACCAACCGCACTTCTTCCGCCTGCGTCGCCTTGCGGATCGCCTCGACGCCGGCCCAGATGCGAGAGCCAGCACGGTCAAGCGTATCGCCGCCGCGCACCATTTCTTCCAGCAATGCCATGCGAACATCGCCGAGCAGAGCGTGCCAATCTTCCTTCGTCCGTGCCGTGATCTCCATCAAATCGCAACCCTGCGCGCCGGTGCCGACCACGCACAGGCAGGTGCGATCGTCGTGAGTGAGGGACACGCCGAGATCCGCGCGGGGGGCCTGCTCGAAACAGGGTTTGCCCGACGGCAGCCAACTCATGCGGAACTCGCAGGCGGACTCGGCGTCCATCCCCAGATGGCCGCGCAGCGCCTTCTCGACGATCGGTTGCTCGCGCTCGCGCCGCTCGGAACGCGAAACCTCATGCAGACCGGGCAGATGGGCCAGCGCGACCGCCGGCATCGCGTCATCCCCCAGCGCCGCACGCAACATGCGCTCGTCGCGCTCCTCGGGATGGGCCAACTCTTCCGCCGTCGGATTGTCGGGGCGTTCCTCCAGGATTCGCAGCCAGTAGCCAGTGAGCTTTTCAAGCACGTTGCCGTTCTCGTCGGTTGCGAAAATCTCGGCGACGTACTCTTGACCGTGCCGCACCTTGTACGGGGCCATCACGAAGCGCTTCGCCTTCTCGGAACCCGCGGCGTAGCGCTCGATGCGCTCGATGCGGATGGGCAGGCACACCTCGCGCGGGATGGTGACCTGGCCGGCTTGCAGCATCACGTCGCGGAAGAACGGATCGCCCAGCAGCAGCCGGCCGCCCTGACCCGCCGCGAACGCCTTCTCTTCCAACTTCGCCGCGCCATCGACCTCGGACTCGAAAATCGTGTGATTGCTGTCCAGTTCGTAGATGCGGCCCATCTTCTGAAAGCGCGGTCCCTGGAAGAGCAGTCCGCCGTACAGATCTGTCAGCGGCTCGATGGCCAGCGGCTTATCGGCCGGCAGTTTCGCTTTGTCGCCGGCGGCGCGGGCGCCGAGCACCAGCGTGGCCGAGAAGTGATCGGAGGCGAAGCCCGTCTGCTCGGTGCGGATGCCGACGTGGATCGACTGCTCCCCTTCGCTCGTCTCCTCCAGCATCTCCGCCCGGATCTCGATCTCGACGCCATCTTGCGGATCGACGACGATCGGACGCTCCAGGCTGATGTTTTCGATGCGATGCACTTCCGGGTCCGCCTCGCCGGCGATGGCCGCCGCCGCCTGCGTCATCGCTTCCAGGCCGAACACCGTCGGAAACAGGAACGAACCGTTGTAATTGTGGTCCTGCAAGTACAGATCGCGGGCCAGCGTCAGGCGCGTGCGGGCGACCAGATCGACGCCGGGATGAGCGCGGACGACGCGCTCGATGAACCGCAGCCCCTCGGGGGCCGGCCGCGTTTCGATGGGCCAGGTGTCCAATCCGGCCAGGCGAGCGGTGACGATGACCTGCTTCTGTCCCGGATCGCATTCGCATAGCTGCACGAAGCGACGGATGCCCTCGGCCGTTGGGATGGCGCCGATGCCCATTTTGCTCAAGTTGTGGACGCTGCCCATGCGAGCGCCCATGCCGGTTTCGCCCCAGACGCTGAAAGCCACCGAGATCACGGACGTTTGGGGATGCGTCGCCTCGAAGCCGCGCAGCAGCAGGTCGAGCGCCTCGTTGGAGAAGCCGTACCACGTGTTGCCGGGCATCCCGGTGACACCGATGATCGACGTCAGACCGACGAACAGTTTCGGCGGGGCGTCGGCGAGAGCCGCGCACAGGTTGCGGGCGCCGAGCAGTTTCGGCGTTACCTCGTTCAGGGCGTCGGCGGCGCTGACCTGCTCGACGCGGCGCGGTTTGTTGAGGGCCGCCCCGTGAACGACGCCGGTCACCGGACCCATCTCCTCGCGGACCCGTTCGACCAGTCCGCGGATCGCCTCGGCATCGCTGACGTTGCAGGAATAATAACGGCAGGGGATGCCCTCGGACTCGAAGCGCTTGAGGGTCTGCGTCAGTTCGTTCTCGGTTCCGGGTTTGGGCGCGGGCGAGCTGCCGACGAGGGCGAAGCGGGCGCGGGTGCTGCGGGCCAGGGCCAGGGCGCACTCGGCGGTGATGCCCTTGGCGCCGCCGGTCACAAGGATAACATCCTCGGCCGTCCAGGTGATGGGGCGAGGCGAGTAATAGGCCGGCTGTTGCATACGAGCTTTCGGAACCAGGCGAACGCCGTCGGCGTCATGGCCGGCGGCGCGAAACCCCTCCACCCCCTGCATCTCCTGGAGGACCGCCTTGACGATGCGCTCGGCCGGCAACGCCGCGGGCAGATCGAGGACGCGCACTTTCAGACCGGGGCGCTCCAGATGCAGACTGCGGGCGAACGCCGCGGCGCAGCACTGTTCCGGCTCGACCGGCTCCGGTCCGGTGCCGAAACGTCCGCCGCCGAACTGAACGAAAACGAGGCTGCCATTCGTGGAGGCCAGACCGGCGACGGTGTGCAGCCGGCCGACCATGCGGGCCAACCGCGCCGCCTCGCCGCCTTCCGGCGACGGCGTTCGCGGAAGAACGGCGATGAGGTTCCGGGGCGAAGCACCCCCCTGCATGGCGACGTGTAGCGCGTCCGCATAGCGGATCGCCTCGGCCTGGAAATGCAGAGGAGCCAGCTCGGCCCGCAGCGCCTCCGCGAGGTCGATCTCGCTCGCCTCGGAGACAATCAGGCAGGGGCCGCGGAAAGAATCACGGGCGTTCAATTCGGCGTTCATCAATCTGTGCCTTTCGATGTGCGCGGGTGAGAATGCGGATTGCGTGATGGTTCGAGTGGTATCCTCAACCTCCTCGCCACCATGTAGGGAAGTTCGCATCAGATGTGACGGCAATGCGGGCCGAAAGCACTCTTGACCGGCCGCGGCGATTCTCCTATACGCCGCATCTTCCGCGAACTCCGACGCGGACGCTTTTGGAGGTTGGCGAATGGAGTGGTCACCCGCTCGGCGACGAAGAAACACGCTGATGCTCGGCGCGATCGCCCCTCTTCTTCTGGTCGGCGTCGGCGTCGCCGTGTTCTTGAACCGCGACCGAGAGCGTCGCTGTGAGGATGCCGAGGGCATGAGGAAACTGGCCCTCCTGTCCCTGCCGGGGCCGGCGCCGGCGGCCAACGCGGACTGGCCCCAATGGCGCGGTCCCAACCGCGACGGCGTCTCGCCGGAGACCTCCCTGCGGACGGATTGGTCGCCGGGCGGTCCGCGCGTCCTGTGGAAACAAGTCATCGGCAGAGGCTTTTCCTCCGTCGCCATCGTCGGCACGCGGTTGTTCACGACGGAGGAGGAGACGATCGCGAGTCCGGACGGCGAAGCGACGGGGACGGGCCATGAGGCCGTGGTCTGCCGGGACGTTCGCAGCGGCGCCGAGGTCTGGCGGTTCCATTATCCCAACGACTATTCAGAGCGTTTCGGCTCGGGGCCGCGCTCGACGCCGGCGGTAGACGGCGATAGGATCTACGCGGTCGGACCCACCGGCATCTTCCACTGCCTCCGCGCCGACACGGGCGAACGGTTGTGGCGGCACGATCTCCTGGAGGAGTTCCACGGCCGAACCATGCAGTACGGCGTCTCGTTCTCGCCGCTGGTGGAAGGGGATCTCGTCTACGCCACCCCCGGCGGTCCGGACGGCAACGCGGTGGTCGCCTTCGACAAAGTCAGTGGCCGAGTCGTCTGGAAGGCCCTCGACGACCCGATGGGCTACAGCTCGCCGATCGCCGTCACCGCCGCCGGCGTCCGCCAGTTGCTTGTGCTTACCAACGAGGCGCTGGTCAGTCTCTCCCCCACGGACGGCAAGGTCTACTGGCGCTACCCCTGGAAGACCGCCAACGGTTTCAACATCGCCACTCCGCTCGCCTTCGGCGACTACGTCTTGATCTCCTCGGCGTATGGCAAAGGGTGCGCGCTGCTGGAAATTGCGGCGGAAAGAGACGGATCATTGTGCGCCCGCCGCGTCTACGAACACAACCGCCTGCGCAACTACTTCGCCAGCAGCATCCGCTGGGGCAACCATCTTTACGGCTTCGACGAGAAAGACCTGGTGTGCATGGACCTCCACACCGGAGTGGAGGCGTGGCGGGAGAAAGGCATCCGCAGCTTCGGCAAAGGTTCGCTCTTGGCCGCGGCCGGACATCTGATCGTCCTCGGCGAGAGCGGCACGCTTTGGCTGATCGAGGCCACGCCCGCCGGCTATCGCGAGAAGGCATCCTGCCGCGTCTCGACGAACAAGTGCTGGACGGTACCCGTCCTCGCGGACGGGAAGCTATACGTCCGCGACGAGTCGCATCTGGTTTGTCTGGATGTGAGGAACTAATGCAGCGTCCAGCCCAAGCCCGCCGCCGCAGTTGATTTCCCCTCCCCCAATTCGACGATTTACAGTAACTCGAACAGGACCGTGACGTTGCTACCCAACAAGTTGATGGTCTCAAGAGTTCTCTCAAGAAATCGAAAGTGGGTGGCAAAGGTGTCACAGGTGGCAGAGGTGTCAGGAGTCTCTCAGACAAACCGTCTGAACGACTCCTGACACCTTTCCGTCCCTGACATCTTTCCGTCCCCGCTACACCCGCAGTCCACCGGCACGATCATTCCAGGGATCACCGAGATCCGGTTCTGCCCTTGGTGCGGCGAGGAGATCGAGGTCGTTCGGGTGAAGTAGGTGAAGAAACGGGACAGCCGTACAAGGGGGGCGGAAAAACCATATCAATCCGCCTGCCTACGGGTAATAGTAAGGTAGAGGGACAACGCCGCCCGCCAACGGGGAGGTTGATGGCGAACAGCAAGGCCAACAAGGTCATCCAGCAGGTTCGCAAGGCCATGCTTCTGCGAGACGGGGCTGGGATGACCGATGGGCAACTACTGGACTGCTTCCTGACCCAACGGGACGATGCTGCCTTCGCAGCCCTTGTGAAGCGGCACGCCCCGATGGTCTGGGGTGTGTGCCGTCGTGTCCTCCACCATCACCACGATGCCGAGGACGCTTTTCAGGCCACGTTCCTCGTCCTCGTCCGCAAGGCGGCTACGGTCGAACCGAAGGAGATGGTCGGCAACTGGCTCTACGGCGTGGCCTACCAGACGGCGCTCAAGGCCCGGTCGGTATCCACCAGAAGGAGGGAGCGGGAAAAGCAGATGGTCGAGATGGCCGAACCGGCTGTCGAGGAACGGGAAGTGTGGAACGATCTGCAACCCTTGCTCGACCAAGAGTTAAGCTGTTTGCCGGACAAGTACCGGGTTCCCATCGTCCTGTGCGACTTGGAGGGGAAGACCCGCAAGGAAGCCGCTCGGCAACTCGGCTGGCCCGAAGGAACGGTCGCCGGACGGCTGGCGGCGGGGAGGAAGATGCTGGCGAGGCGGCTGGCCCGGCGTGGCGGGGCGTTGTCGGGCGGGGTGTTGGCGGCGGTGTTGTCGCACAACGCAGCGTGGGCGGGTGTGCCGCCCGCCGTGGTGTCCTCTACCATCCAAGCCGCAACCATGTTGGCGGCAGGGCAGGCAGCGGCGGCAGGGCTGATCTCGGTCAAGGTCGCCGCCCTTACGGCAGGAGTGGTGAAAACCATGCTACTGAATCCGCTCAAGACCGCAACGGCGGTGCTGCTGGCAGTCGGCATCTTGGGGGCTGGCGGTGTGGTCTACCGCCCGCAGACTACAGGGAGAGCCGACGCACAGGGCGAGCAATATGCACTGGCGATGGCAGGTGAAGAGAACAAGCCATTGGCACGACAGGAGGGGTCGGAAATCGACCAACCTCAGAAGGGATTTGAGCAGGTTGACCCTCGCCTGCTGAAATGTGAGCAGGTTGACCCTCGCTTCCTGCCGAACCCTGATTTGAAGATTGACCCCCGCTTCCTGCCGAACCCTAATGATTTGAAGATCGACCTGCCGAACCCTAAAGATTTGAAGATCGACCCCCGCTTCCTGCCGAACCCTGATTTGAAGATCGACCCCCGCCTGTTCCAGCCGCCAGAGATTGACCCCCGCATATTCCAGCCGCCACAGATTGACCCCCGCATGTTCCAGCCGCCACAGATTGACCCTCGCTGGTTCCAGCCGATCCGACCCACACCGCCCCCGACCCCGAATGGGCCAGCCTCCCCAACAAGCCCGACCACTCTCGTGTGAACTTCGGAACGCCATCACCGTCCATGCAAAGGGCGACACGATCCATGCGGTTGACGTGGGCGAAGGGGTCGCCGTCCGCCTGCTGCTGATGGGGAGACGGCAAGAGAAAACACCACTGACCGAACTCGCGGAGTCCGTCATGACGAGGAGAGCCAAGCTGGTAAACTTGCCCCTCGCCAACGACGTTGCTCTCCGTGCCGCCCTTCGACTGTTGGGCGGCAGGGCGGGAAAGATCATCGTCCCTCTTTCCGGTGACCGGATGGCGGGAATGACTATTTTCCGAAATAAGCCATACGGTTACGAGCGCAAAAGGGGTAGAACCCGCGAGCCGAACGGATCGGCAATCAATGAATGATGCTGTAGTAGGGCACGACTTCCGGGTCGTCAGCGGGATTGTAGCGCACGCGCGGACCGGGATTGCCCCGGCCCACGATGCGGAACCCGCTGGCATGGGAGCGCGTGAACGCGGCGGTGAATGAGGTCGGCGTGACCGCCGTTACGCGAACCGTTTCCTGATTGCTGCCGCGATCCACGGTGAGAAGCGATCCCACCCGAATGCTCCACGGACGGCCGGTATCCGTGGTCCCCGACATGCTCGTCGGAACGATCTCCGCGGAGAGGGAGGAACGGCCGGGCGGAAGCGACACCGCCGAGGTCGAGGGCGTCGCGAACAATTGCAGGTTGGTGCGGTCCACCACGGCGAACATGCGATGCCGCCGCTGACGACCCTCAACGCGGTCGATCTCCGCTCCGAGCTTGACGGGGCGCGTCGTGTCATCGACCACCTCGAAGAACGCCACCGTCACCCAGATCGCGAACACGTTGCTCCGCGTCGTCACATTGTTGAAGAGCTTGGTCAGCAACTCGAAGCCCAAATACGGATGCTCGCCGGGAAGCTCGAACAGGCGCGGCGTGTCCGCGCCGCCGTCGGGCAGCGCGGAGCGCAGCAGCGTGTCGTTGATGCCGCTGCCGCGCGGAAAGAACGGATCTCCGCCGCTGGGATACGTCCCATCCCCCGGTTTCGGCGAGTGGCCGACGGCCAGGCTGAGGAACGGTCGATCCGAAGGACCAGGTTTGCCTCCCGGCGTGCGCAGGGCCAGCAATCGACCGTAAACGGTGTTGAGATCCGCGGGATTAGCGGGGTTGTAAATGTCGGCGTCCGTGAAGTGGTTTCCGGGTTGGGGATCGCCCAGTGCCAGCAGCGTTTCCGGATCCCATAGGGTGTTGATATTGATTTTCCCCGCGACGCGGTCGGTCGGCGGCGCCTGGCCGGCGCGCAGAAACTCGAAGAGGCGATACAGGCGGTTGCCCTCGTCGAACCAGGGGACGCGCTGGCCGAAGGGCGTGACGATTCCCGTGAGTGGGTTGCCGCTCTGGAAGCGATGCGTCAACTGATGCGGCGGATAGCCCGATACGTGGAGCAGTTCCGCCGGGCTGATGGGCGGCCGATCGAGATGAACGAGCCAGTCGTAATGTCCGCTCGGCGTCGTCGGGAGGTTCGGCCGGCCGAGTGTGTGGCGCGTGGCCAACGCGATGTCCGGCGTCTGGGCGGCGACCTGGCTGGGGTCCGCGGCGTACGGCTGACGTTTGCCCCAGGAGGAATACATCACACCGGGGAAGGTCGCGTTGTTGAGAGGGATTCCCTGCAAGTAGTCGATGGTTTCGTAAGGGTTGTACGCGGGGTTGGGCGCGCCGCCGATCGCCGGTCGCGGGTCCGGCGGCAGATAGGGATTGAGCAAGCGGCGCAGAACGATCGTGATGCCGGTTTGACGATAATCCGGTGAAAACGTATTGGGCGGCGTGTAGCGAACCGAAAACGTCAAATTGGGCGAGCGCAGCATGGGCGTCTCGGCAGGAACCAGCGGTGGCGTGATGCTCGCGCGGGCATCGGGATCGACGGGTCCGAGCAGAAAGAAACCCTGCGGAGCCAGAATCGCGGAAACCGGAGTTGTCGGATCGCCAACAGTGCTTACACTCGTCCCGAAATCGGTTTCCGTCGTCGCCGCTCGCGTCACGTCGGGAGTGCCGAGCACATTGCCGTTGTCGCTGGAGCGGGGCAGAAGAGGGCCGCCGGGACTGGTGTTCGTGTTGGCGAGGACGAGCTGATAGGGAGCGTATCCCGGTGCGCCTCCCGCCGCGGACACGAAGAACGAGACGGGCTGGGCGTCGAGCGGCTGAACACCGGCGGGAGCCGGCCCGGCGGGCAACGGATTGAACAATTCGGCCCAGACGTTGACATCGACCTGGCCAGGCGCCGCCTTCGCCGGCAACTGATATTCGGCCAGCACCTCGTTGAGCGCGACGCGCGGCAGTTCCGTGCCGAACACCCAGAAGCGCGGCAACTCCGAGTTGCTGGAACTGACGGCGCCGGCGTTGAATCGCGGATCGCCGGCGTCCTGCTGCGTGTAGAACGGAAACGGCGTGCTGATCTCGTCCTCGTCGAGGAAATCGACGATGTTGACCGCGAGTTGGGCCAGCCAGCGGCGCGGGGCGAGGTCGGCATTGCTCGGCCGTGCCGGGTTCGCCGGCGCCGCGACGCTCGTCACCACAAGCAACCGGCGATAAATGTCATCGGCGAACTGCTGCCGCGCCGTCTGCGCGGCGAGAAACTGCTGGGACACGACGGCGGTCCCGGCGTCGAAGCGGCCGCCGGGACCGACCAGCGGCTTCGCGCTCCACGTCGCCGGGTCCAGGCCACGTCCCTGATGAGGATACGGCGGCAGGAACCGATTCAGATCGATGCGTCCCAGGGCGCCCGCCCAGGCGCGCCAATCCACCAGCGGATCGGCGGCAGCGGCCCCCGGCACCTGAAAGTCGCTGGCGGCGGGGATGGGAGTGGTCGTCCGCAGGGACAGGTCCGGCAAGGGAATGGGCGGGCCGCTCGGCGGTTGCCCGGAGATGCCCAGCGGCAATTCGTAGCCGGAACCGTCGCGGTCGAACAACCACGGACTGACGCCGGGCACGTCGAGATCGAAACTGTGCGTCGTCACCAGCCGCCGGATGCGGCGGTCGGCGAAACTCCTCGGACACAGGGCAGTCAGTTCGGAAATCAACGCGGACGATCCCATGTCGTCGGGACGCAGCAGGCTTTCCATGTTGGATAGAGCGAAAGCGCGATCGTCGCCAGTCGGCCGCGATCCGTTGGACAGCGCTGGGTGATTCCGTCGCTCGGCGGCCGAGCCATTGCCGTAGCCGCGCGGATAGACCGGCGACACGCTCCACGGCTGCAGCGCGGCGCTGGGCGGCAGAAAGGGCGGCGTCGGCGCGAAGCCGGCCGTTTCCTGAGCGGCGTCGAAATCCACCTGAGCGTAGACGTGAGGCAGCAGGCGCGGCGGCGCGCTCGTGCCCGCCGTGCCCGGTTGTCGGTCCCGACCGTAGCGACCCACGCGCGCCGACGCCGGATTCCCCGCGAACAGATGGGCCGTTTCGTTATTGCCTTTCGTCAGGACGCGGCCCGGATTGACCTCCCACGGCCCCAGCCCCTGATTGGAGACGTGCGTCTTCCCCGCTCCGCGGATGTTGCCGTGAACATTGACGTTCACTCGGTTGTCGAGATCGACGATCAGGGGAGCGAACAGCGGTTTGTATTTGCGTCCATCCGGCGCTGTCAGCACCGGAAAGTCCAGGTCGAGCCAGATACTGTCGTTGCCGCCGGGCGCGGCAACCAGGTTCTTGACATCGCCTCCCGGTTCGGGAACGGGAAACCCCGGTCCCATGTCGGCCGGTCTTGGCCGCAGAACCTGATATTTCAGCCAGGGTTTCGCGGCATCGTACCAGTTCGGATTGTTCGGATCGAGCGGCCCGAAGCCGGTCCACGACCGATGAAACGACGGGGTCAGCACCGTACCGTCCGCGCGGACGGCGGCCAAAAACATATTATTCAGATCGGGATAGGTGTAAGGAGCGTTGAAGCCGCCGGTGAACGGCCCGCGCGGTTGCGTCACGCCGGTGCGCCAGCCGAGTCGTTCCGGATCGCGCAGAAAACCATCAGCCGGAAAATAGGTGTAATTGACGAGCGGATAATCGTCGAGGGCGAATGGATTCATGAACGTGCAGGGTCCGGTATGCGGGCGGCCAGTGCCGTTGAAGGCCGCGTCGTTCGCCGCCCCGTCGTTGTTTCCGTACAGCGATCGGGCCAGGCTGTGCCCGCGCAGGGCGGAGTAGACGCCGCCGAAGTCATCGACGTCGTAGATGAGTTGTCCCAGGAAGTGGGCCAGCAGAAGCTCCGGCTCCACGTCAGGAGCGCTTTGCGACTCCGCCTCCCGCGCGACGCGCGCGGCGGTCGCCTCGCCGTCGGCGTAGAGGACGAAGGTGATGCCGATCAGGGCGAACAAGGCCAGTAGCACCAGCACCACCAGCAGAATGACGCCGCGACGGCTTGCTGGCCCCCTAAGAGAACTCGACCGATACATGAGTGCTATTCTCCGGATTTCCGGCGACGGTGCGCGTATCCGAGCCGCCGGGGGCAGCCCCGGCGGCTCGCCGTGCGCGGACCTTTCTGGCTCAACCACCCACCTCGGCCGAGCCGTTGGAGATCAGCGACTTCAAATACTCGACCAGGTCGCTCTTTTCCTGGTCGGTCAGCTTCAGCTTGAACACGTCGTTGTAGTGATTGACGACGTCGAGCAGCGTGGCGAAGCGGCCGTCGTGGTAGAAGCGGCCCTTGTTCTTCGGGTCCATGAACAAGCCGTTCTCGCGGACAAAGACACCGGCCAGGTTCATCGTCTTGTAAAAGCCGTTTTTCAACGTCTTGCCGTTGGCGTCCAAACCGTTGGGAGCGCGGTTGGCCTGGAAATCCTCGATGCCGATCTCATCGGCCGTATGGAGGTTCCACCCCGGCTCGGTCCACAGTGGCTCGACGTGGCACTGGTTGCACTTCGCCTTGCCCTCGAAGAGCGCGTCGCCGCGGAGGGCGGCGGCGTTATCGAAATCAACTCCGGGCTTCGGCTTCGGAGACGGGATGGCGAGTTGGAAGAACTGCAACGCCCCCAGCTTGCTGGTGATCTGGTCGTCGTCGGGACTCAGGTCGGGGTTCTTGTTGGCGAAGCCGTTGGCCGACGCGATGGGAAACTTGGCATCGGCCAGGCGCGGATCGAAGAACCGCCCGGTGCCGCCCATTTCCAGGTTGGCCACCAGGGCGTTCCAGTAGGGAATGCTGCCCCATTCGCCGGTCCAGGTGTGCTGATTGAAGCCTGCCAGGCCGAAGGAGTTGGGGATCATCGTGGCCGACGGCTGCTTCGTGACCGGGTTGACAGCTTTGCCGTCCAGGAGCAGTTCGGCGTCGAACTTCCCTGGACCCCAGGAATTGAGGACCTTCTGCACTGTGGGCACATCAACAGTTGTTCCAGCGGAACTCAGGAGCGTGGCCAACGGTTGCAGGTTGGGCGCCGACGCGATGATGGCGCCGACGTTGAGGTCGCGGTTGGCCCAGCCGTCCAGACGATGGCCAATGCCGAAGGCCAGCGAATTATCGACGGTGGAATGGCAGAGAGCGCACTGGATGCCCACGGACTTGAGCGCGCCTTTGGATTGCTGCTGGGCGGGCGGATTGAAAAAGCCGGTCAGCCCCACCACCGCATTCAGCTTGAGCAGGGCCAGGGTCGTGGCCGGATCATCCAGGTTGACCCGGCCTCGTTTCAGTTGGGAAACCAGGTCGCCGGGCAGCGCGTCCACGTCCACTTTCAATCCCAGGCCCAGTGCGGCCTTCGGGCTGACACCGTCGCCCTTGCCGCCGTTTTTTTTGCCCTCGATGGCTTGGTGGAGCATCAGGGTATCGCCCCAGAATTTCTCATCGCCGAACGTATCGAAGCGAAAAATCTGTCGGCCCTGACCCAGCATCTGAGCGGCATTGCGGTCGATCAGGGCGTCGAATTGATTCACCTTGTCGGACGGTCCCTTGTCGCCGCGCGAGAAGGCGACGAGGCCGAGACTGGCCAGAACGAGAACAAAACCGAGGTAGTTGAGGCGATTTTTCATGGGAAACTCCTTCCAGTTGCTCGGGCGAAAACCTCTCCCTCATCCACGTGAGGACAGCGGTCCCCTCCATCCGAGGCGCACCCCGGACGGTCTCCGGCAGCGCCGGCGGCGCGCGGAGGATGTCTTCTCGTTTTGAAGCGCGAGAATACGAACGACGGTCTGTACTTGATTCGGCTTGGGTTCGCCGGGGCGGGGTGTTTGCGAGTACGTCGCCCTCCGGATGACGTAGGCGAATGGTGGGGTGCGCGTAACGGCAGTTCGCCGCGAGCGGTCGTTGCCCTCGACAGCTTACCGGCACGGCATCTTCTCTATTTGGTAAAGAGGCAGGCGATGCCTCGACGGTTCCCACGATTATTCAGAGAGGGGAACCGCATGCGGTCCGTTGCCGTCCTGGCGGAAACCATCGCTTCACGGAAAGCACAAGGGATGAATCATCAAGGCTTGACGGTCCGGCGTTTCTCCAACCGTCCGAGGGCGGCCTTGGCCTCGCGCGTCAAGCGGGCCGTCGCGGCGCCGTTCGCCAACCCTTCCAGCACTTGCCGGACGGCCGGGGTGCCCGCGTACTCCAGCGCCTGAACGGCCCGTAATTCGCGCAAGCGTTCGGGCGGCATCCGCTCCTCGTCCAGCGCGCGCAGCAACGCCTCGGCCCGTCGGCGCACCTCCAACGACGTCGGTTTGGCGGCGACCTGGCGCAGTGCCGGCTCGGCGGCGTCGCCGGCGCGAGCCAGTTCGCGATTGGCCCGCTCACGCACCGAAAAGCGCTCGTCATCCAACTCCTCGATCCAGCGGGCGATGCGATCGGACGCGATGCCTTTCGCCGGCCGCAGCCGCGCCGCGATGAAGGGCGCTGCCTCGGCCGGCGCGGCGCTCAACCGCCAAACGGCGCGGTTGGCGGCGACGGCATCGTCCTGCGCCAGCGTCTTCCAGAGACGTTCCAGCGCCACCTCGTCCGGCCGATCGAAGCGTTGGCCGTGCAGCCCGGTCGCGTCCCAGACGAACGCGGCGCCGTCGGCAAGCGACGAGGCGAGCCGCCGTCCATCCGGCGCGAACGATACGGACAGGACATCGCCGCGCTGGCCGACGAACTCGGCGCAGGCTCGACCACTCGCCAACTCCCACAGGCACACGAGGCCGGCGGAGTATCCAACGGCCAGCGTCCGGCCGTCCGGCGAAAAAGCCAGCGACAGCGGCAGGTGGTTCGGTCCCTTGCGGAGCGTGCGCATGCTTCGGCCCGTTGCCGCGTCCCATAGGCGGGCGCCGCCCTCGCCGCGCGCCGCCAGCAGTCGGCCGTCCGGCGACAGGGCCACGCAGGCCGAGTCTGGCCCTTCGGCGTTTTGCAGCAGGCGTCCCTTGCCGGTGGATACGTCCCACAATCGCAGCGTCCCATCGCGGCTGATGGAGGCGAGTACGCGGCCATCGGCCGACAGGGCGATGCCGTCCACGTAATTGCTGTGCCCCGTCAGAGCCCGGACGTGCTGACCATTAACCGGGTCCCAAATATGGATAGTGGGATCGAACGAGCCGCCGCCCGTCGCCAGCCGCTTGCCGTCGCGGTCGAACGCCACCCGGCTAACGCCGCCGAGATGGCGTGGCGGGAACGGATACAATTCCTCGCCGCCGGCGACGTCCCAGACGTGGACGGTGCCGTCGCGGCGGCCGACCGAGACGACACTACGGCCATCCGGGGCGAAGGCCGCCGACCAGACGGCGTCCGACTGCCGGCCCAGCACGCGCCGCTCCGCGCCGGTCGTCGCGTCCCACAGTCGCACCGTCCCGTCCGAGCCGGCCGTCACCAGCATTCGGCCATCGGGCGACCAGTTCGCCGACCACAGGGCGCTGGCAACCGCGGACGATTTTCGCACCGCGATCGTCCACAATACCTTCCCCGTGGCCGCGTCCCACAGACGGACTTTGTCTTCACCGTCTCCGGTGGCCACGCTCTTGCCGTCCGGCGCGAACGCCAACGCGCGCACGCCGGCATCGCTCACGGCCAGGCAGTGAAGTTCCTTGCCCGTCGCCGTTTCCCACAAGCGCAGTGTGCCATCGAGTCCGGCCGAGGCGAGCACGCGGCCGTCCGGCGAACAATCGACGGCGAAGACGCCGAAACGATGTCCGCGGAACCGGCGCACCTCCTTGCCGGTGGCGGTGTCCCACAGACGAACGGTGTGGTCCATGCTCGCCGAGGCGATCGTCTTGCCGCCGGGGACGAAACGGAGGCGCCAGATTTGATCGCGATGTCCCTCGAAGCGGCGTACCTCCTTGCCGGCGGCGGCATCCCACAGACGAAATGTCTGATCGAGACTGGCCGAGGCGACGTGTTTGCCGTTCGGCGCGAAGGCGACCGCCGAGACAAGCCCCTTGTGGCCCTCCAACCGCATCGGTTCCTTTTCTCCCGACACGTCAATCACGAACACGCCATGCTCGTCACCGCCGGCGACGATTCGCTTGCCGTCGGCCGAGAACGCTAGACTGTTGGGACTGTGGCCCCTCCAGAGATTCGATCGCTTTTCCTCAAGAGGGACCGGGTAGAGGGCGATGCCGTTTCCGGAGACGCCCAGGGTCTTGCCGTCCGGGGAGAAGGCCAGGCTTGCATAGCCGTAAATGCTGGGAGCGTCGATCGCCTTGCCGGTGGCCGTCTCCCATAATCGCACCTGCCTCGCGTTGTCCAACGTCGCCAGCCGTTTGCCGTCCGGCGTGAAGGCAACGGCGCGAACCCCATCGTTCCACGCCCGTCCGCCGGGACGCAGTCGAACGAGGGCGCCCGGCGGCAACGGATCGTCCGGGCGGCCCCGCATCTCGGCCGGTTGTCCGAACGCAACCGGCAGCGCGGAACCGAGGGACAACACGACGCAGATAGCCCGCAATCGCGGATGCAAGGCGATGAACATGGCCCGTCCTCATGAGCATCGGGGCCGTGCCTCGCGGCTGGCCCGCTTCGACTCCCCGATCCACCTTACCCCCGCGACGGAACGACTTCAACGTGTTGGTTCCAGCAATGGTTTCCGCCTTCCGCGCGGCGAACGGGAAGAGAGCGCGCGAAAAGAACGCGAACCCGGCCGAGCGGCGCTTGTCTGATAAATGTTGGTTAGGGGCTGCTCGTCCAATGGGAGGACGCCGGTATCGCACGCCGGAAATCGGAGTTCAACTCTCCAGCCGTCCACTGCAAGGGGCCTATCGTCCAACGGGAGGACGCCAGCTCGGCAGACTGGAAATTCGGGTTCAAGTCCCGCTAGGTCCACTTCCACCCCGATGGTGAAACGGACATCATGCCTCGCCTCGAACGAGACGTTCCGGGTTCGACTCCTGGTCGGGTGCTTCCACGTCAAGGCAATGAGTTGAGATGGTGGTACGACGCGAGCGGTTTCGCGTCAGGCGATCACAGCTCGTACAGTTCGCCGTACTTCTTTCGCAGGGCCGCGACGAGCGGGCGGTGGTCGGGCGGTGAGCCGGTCGCCCGCTCAATCAGCCGGGCCGCAGGGTAGAGACCGCCCGGACGGTAGACGTGCTCGCCGAGCCAGCCGAGCAGGCCGGTGAAGTCGCCGCGCCGCAGCCGGACGTCGAGGTCGCCGAGGTCGGCGGCGGCGCGGGCGAACAACTGAGCCGCGAACAGGTTGCCCAGCGTGTAAGTCGGGAAATAGCCGATTTGCCCGGAGGCCCAGTGGCCGTCTTGCAGGCAACCCTCGGCGTCGTCGGCCGGCGTGACGCCAAGATAGCGGCGGTAAGCCTCGTTCCAGGCCGCGGGCAGTTCGGCAATCGGCAGTTCTCCGCGAACGAGCGCCTGCTCCAGCTCGAAGCGAACGAGGATGTGCAGATTGTAGGTCACCTCGTCGGCCCGCACCCGGTTCGTGGACTGCTCGACGCGATTGACGGCGAAGTAGAACTCGTCCGGCTCCACGTCCGCCAGCGCCTCCGGGAACATCTGATGAGTGCGGGGGAAAAAGTGGTCCCAGAAAGGTCGGCTGCGGCCGACTTGATTCTCCCACAACCGCGACTGCGACTCGTGAAGCCCCAGCGACGAGACCTCGCCCGCCGGCGTGCCGTAGTGGACCGGGTCAAGTCCCTGCTCATAAAGCCCGTGGCCGACCTCGTGCAGGACGGCGAAAAAGGCGTCGCGGAAGTTGTGCAGACTGAACCGCGTGGTGATACGGCAATCACCGGGTCCAATGCTGCTGCAAAAGGGGTGTATGGCGGTGTCGAGCCGGCCGCGCTGAAAATCGAATCCGACCGCCGCCGCCACCTCCGCGCCGAGGAGACGCTGCCGGTCCAGCGGAAAGGCGCGCTGAAGCACGTCCCGGTTCGGCCGGCGCGGGTTGGCGGTCAGCGCGTGGACGAGCGGCACCAACTCGGCCCGCAGCGCCTCGAACAGGCGCATGAGTTCCGCGCTCGTCGCTCCCGGCTCGTAGTCGTTGAGCAGAGCGTCGTACGGCGCGGCCCCTCGCCCCAGCAACTCCGCCTCGCGCCGCTTCAGGGTGAAGACCTTCTCCAGCCAGGGACGGAGGCGGGCGAAGTCGGCGTCGGCGCGAGCGGCCTCCCATTCCCTCTGCGCCACGGACGTGACGCGCGCCGTCTCCTCGACCAGGGTACGCGGCAGCCGCGTCTGCCGATCGTACACGCGGCGGAGCTCACGAACATTCACCGCCGCAGGCGAGTCGGGGTCGGCCACCAACTCCGAGCCTTCCAGCACGCCGAGCAGTTCGCCGAGGCGCGGGTCCGTCCCCCGCTCATGCAGCATCCCCGCCAGGAGTGCCATCTGCTCGGCGCGGTGGCCGACGCCACCGCGCGGCATGTAGGTCAGTTCATCCCAGCCCAGCAGCTCGGCGCACGAGGCCAGCAGCGATTCCTCGCGCGTCCTCCGGATGAGTTCGTCGTAGGCTGCTTGTGCGCGCATGGCCCCTCGCGTTTTGGACTCGCCGCCTGAGGCATTCTACGGAACATCTCCGACGCCGAGGCAACCCGCCGCTTCGCCCTCTGGTTGCATCCGCAGGAGAATCCTGCCATAGTGTCTGCAAAGTTCATCTCACTCGATTGCGAGGCCCGGACCTCCCATGCTGACACCCGCGGAAGAGTTGGGGCTGAGCGGCCTGAGCCTGGCAGGCCGCGTCCGCAAGGCGTTTTACACCATGTCCGAGCAGGAAATCCTCGCCCTCATCGACCGCATCCGCGAGGAGTCGTTTCGCCGTCACCTCATTTATCTCCGCGACGGGCAGGTGGAGACGGTGCGCGTGTTGCCCTGTCCGCTCACCATCCTGCCGGACCAGCGTTCGTATATCCACTCGATATCGCTGACGATCCAGAACGCCCTGAAGCGGCTGCCGGAACTGTATCTCCAGGATTTCGCCGTCCGCGAGGCGTTGCGCATCCTGCCGCATGAGGAGGAATGGCTGTGGAAGTGCTGGGGGCCGGGCCACCGCGAGAACAACCCCGTATTCGGCCGGCTCGACGCCATGATCGACTTTACCAGCCCCATGTGGAAGAATTCGCTCCACTACGTCGAGCCGAACCTGAGCGGCGTCGGCGGCCTGCACCTCGTTCCCACCTGCGACCACATCGTGGCCGACGTCGTCCTGCCCGTCCTCCGCCGGCACGACGGGGAGTTGCGGCTGGAACTGGGACAGGACATCCGTGAGTTGCTCATGCAGGAAGTCTTCGACCACGCCGAGGCCATCGGCCGGCCGGTGCGAAACGTCTGCTTCATCGAGCCGAAGTACGCCGGCAGCGGTCCCGACGAGCAGGAGGAACTAGCCCGCTACTACCGCGACCGCCACGGCCTGCGCGTCCTGCACGCCGACCCGTCCGAACTGACCCGGCAAGGCGACGAAGTCTGTTACCAGGGTGAGCCGATCGACGTTGCCTACCGCGATTACTCCGTCTACGACCTCCTCGACCTGAGAGGCGAGGGGGTGGACATCGAGCCGATGTTCGCGCTATTTCGGCAGAACCGCATCATCTCGTCGATCACCGCCGAACTCGACCAGAAAAGCTGCTGGGAGGTGCTGACCGACCCGCAACTCACCCAGAAGTATTTCAGTGCCGACGAGCGTCAGGTGTTCCGCCGGCACATCCTTTGGACGCGGATCCTGTCCGACCGATCCACCGTGCTGCCCGACGGCACATCGGGAGAACTTCTCGGCTATGTGCGGCGCGAGCAGGAGTCGCTGGTCCTGAAACCGAACCGCGCCTACGGGGGCCAGGGCGTGGTGATCGGGCCGTCGGTTGATCGAGCGGAGTGGGAGTCGGCCCTTGATCGCGGGTTGGCCGACTCGGACCGCTGGGTGGTGCAGCAACTGGCCAGCATTCCGGTCAGTGAGTTCCCGGTGCTCGGCCCGGACGGCGGCGTCCACCGGGAGCCGTTCTACACGGTGATGGGCTTCGCGCCGACGAAGTATGGGTTGTCGATCCTGGGTCGCGCCTCGCAAAAACAGGTCGTCAACGTGGCCCAGCGCGGCGGCATGTGCGCCGTCCTCGTCGGCCATCCTCCCGCCCGCCTCGTCGGTCCCGGTCCAATTCCCTCCGCGCCGCCCTCCGCTTGAGGAAGGCGCCTAGTTTCGTCCTCCCACACCCTCGCCCCGGCGGACGGTCCCGCCTATCCTATCGCTGTCGAGGTGCAAACTTCCCTCTCATCCCTGCGAGGAGATAGCAACCATGTCCGCGCGGAAACCAATCTTCCTGCTGGCGCTGTCCCTGCCGCTCGCCCTGCTCACTCGGATTCTGCCGGCCGAGGACGAGAAACCGAAGGCGATCCCCGGCGTCGGTCCCACCGGCGCGGTGGTCAAACTGCACACCGGCTTCAAGTTCACCGAGGGTCCGGCCGCCGACCGCGACGGCAACGTCTACTTCAGCGACATCCCCAATGAGCGCATCCACAAGGTCGATGCCGACGGCAAACTGTCCGTCTTCCGCGAGAAGTCCAACCGCTCCAACGGACTGATGCTCAACGCCAAGGGTGAAATCGTCGCCTGCGAGATGAGCGGCCAGGTCGTCGCCTACAGCGCCGACGGCAAAGAGCGCCGCGTCCTCGCCGGCAAGCACGACGGCAAGCGCTTCAACGCCCCCAACGATCTGGTCATCGACAAACAGGGCGGCGTCTATTTCACCGACCCGGCCTTCGGCGCTCCCATGCCGCTGCCGCAGGGCAAGACCGCCGTCTACTACGTTTCGGCGGACGGCAAGGTGACGCGCCTCCTCGACGACCTGCCCAACCCCAACGGCGTCATCTTGTCGCCGGACGAGAAAACGCTGTACGTCATCCCCTCCGGCCAGGCCAAGATGATGGCCTATCCCGTCGAGAGTCCAGGCAAGATCGGCGCGGGCCGCGTCTTCTGCACCCTGAAACAACGGCGCGAGGGCGGCAACTCGGGCGGCGACGGCCTGACCGTGGACAGCAAGGGCAACCTGTACATCACTTCGGAACTGGGGCTGCAAGTGTTCAGCCCGGACGGCAAGCTGCTCGGCATCATCGCGCTGCCGGAGCAACCCGCCAACGTCACCTTCGGCGGCAAGGATCTCAAGACCCTGTACGTGACGGCCCGGACCTCGCTCTACACCGTGCCGATGGAGGCGACCGGGCACCTGTTCGCCCTGCCACGCAAGTAACCTCGGCTCATGCTGTCGAGAGGAGTCGCTGATGCGAAAGCTGATGTTACCGGCGCTGGCCGGCCTGCTGTTGCTGTCGGCCGGCCGCGCCCACGCCGATGAGGCCAGGGCCATCATCGAGAAAGCCGTCAAAGCTTATGGCGGCGAGGAAAAACTGGCCAAACTGAAGATGGTCCGCGCCAAGGCCAGGGGAACCGTCAATCTCGGCTCGGACGTTCCGTTCACCCTGGAGATGGTCTGGCAGGGACCGGACCATCTGAAAAACACCGTGAAGTTGGAATCCGCGAAGCCAACCACGCTCGTCGAGACCATCGCCGGCGGCGATAGCTGGTCCAGCCGCGACGGCAAGCCCGGCCCGCTCTCCGCCATCAAACTCGACGAACTGCGCACTCAGGCTCACGTCCACCGCTTGCTCCGTCTGACTCCGCTGCTGCGCGAAAACATCTATGAATTGGCCGAGTTGGCCGAGCGGCGGATCGAGGACCGCCCGGCCGTCGGCGTCCGCGTCCGCAGCCCCGGCGAGCGCGAGGTCAAGCTCTACTTCGAGAAGGAAACCGGCAAGCTCGTGAAAATCGAGCGGCTTCTCCACGACGCCTCCGCGAAAAAAGAAGTGCGGCACGAGGAGTTTTTCCGCGATTACGAGGACATCGACGGCGTGCCGACCGCGATGACGCAGACATGGCATCACGACGGCAAGAAGGCTTTGGAGATGACCTTCTCCGAGGTCCACTACCCCGACCGCATCGACCCCGCCGCGTTCGCCGATCCGCGGCCATACACACGCCGCCGCGATGTCGTTTACGGCCACAAGTCCGGCGTCGCCCTGACGATGGACGTGTTTACGCCGAAGAAGGACGCCAACGGGAAGGCCATCATCGCCATCATCAGCGGCGGCTGGTTCTCCAGCCAAGCAACGATTGACGACGCGTTCTTCATGAACTTCGTCGGCGAACCGATCCGCCGCGGCTACACCGTGTTCGCGGTTTGCCACGGCAGCCAACCGCTGTTCACCATCCCCGACGCCGTCGCCGACATCAATCGCGCGGTGCGCTACATTCGTTACCATGCCCGCGATTTCCGCATCGACCCGCGCCGCATCGGCGTCACCGGCGGCTCGGCCGGCGGTCATCTGTCGCTGATGCAGGGCACCGCCGGCGACCTCGGCAACCGCAAGGCCGCCGACCCCGTCGAGCGCACTTCCAGCCGTGTCCAGGCCATCGCCTGTTTCTTTCCGCCGACGGACTTCCTCAACTACGGCAAGGAGGGCGCCGTCGCCTTCGCCGAAGACGGCGTGCTGGCCGGCTTCCGCTCGGCCATCGACGTGCGCGCCCTCGACAAAAAATCGCATCGGCTGGAACACCTCACCGATAAGGAAAAGTTGGAGGCGCTGTATCGCCGCGTGTCGCCGATCGCGCACGTCAGCGCCGACGATCCGCCGACGCTGATTATCCACGGCGACGCCGATAAGCTGGTTCCGATCCAGCAGGCCGAGGTGATGATCGCCCGGCTGAAAAAAGTCGGCGTGCCCGCGGAGTTGGTCGTGAAAAAGGGGGCCGTCCACGGCTGGGCCAACATGGAAAAAGACGTGGTGACGTTCGCCGACTGGTTCGACAAGTATCTGCGCGACACAGCCGCGAAAAAGTAGGTCCGGCGAGCCGAGCGGCACTTCGCGTCCGGCTCGGCTCGCCGGACCTACCGAGGACGTTCACTTCTCCACCACGCGCAGCTGCGTCGAAAGGTGGTGCGGCAAATCGCCGGCCGTGTAATCCATCTCGGCGTAGAACGCGAGGAACCCTTTCGCGGGCGGATCGACCACGGTGAGGACCGAGCCGTCCTTGCACTCCAGCGGCCGCGACGTCCACTTCGATTTGCGGAAGTCGCGCGTCGGCGCTTCGGCCGTCCACAGCCGCGCCGCCTTCGGAGCCGTCGTCGAGCGCACCGCCAACCGCGGTTTGCCGTCCGCGTCGTCGTGCTTCCAGGTCAACTTCGGCATCGGATTGTCTCGAATGATGTGCCGGCCGAACGCCGCCAGGCCGGTCACGGCCCGCGTGCGGTCCGTTTTACCGTCCTCGCCCTTCTGCTCCAGATTGTGGCCCGCGTTGGGCACATACAGCACCCACTTGTCGCCCTTCAGACCATCCCAGTACAGGTTCAGCGCGTCCGTCGCCCAGTACGGATCGTTGTTGCCGTTGATAATCAGCTTCGGCATTTTCAGATTATCGCGGTAGGAATAGGGGTCGATCATCTTCCAGAGCCGCTGCGCCCGTGGGGTGTCCGGCACCGGCACCAGGCCGCGCTCGGTGTAATCGCGGATCTGCTCGCTGTAGGCGCCGAGCGTCTTCTTTTGATGGGCTGACTGTTCGCGCATGTTGAGCGTGTCGATGACCAGCGGCGCGATGGCCTTGACGCGCGGGTCCGACGCGCCGGTCAGCCAGGTCGTCCAGCCGCGTTTCGAGGCGCCCGTGACAAGGAAGTTCTCGACTGGCGATTTCCATTCCTGGCGCGCGAACGCCTGCAAGGCGTCCATGGCCTTGACCAGACTTTTGACCATCGGGAACAGCAGGGGCCAGTTCTCGTCCTTGCCGTCCAGGTAGCGGACGAACGTCTCGGCGATGAGGGCGTCTTCCTTCTTGCCGTCGAGCAGCGGCTGGTTGGGGATACCGTACAGGAAGGCGCACGGCGCTTGCAGCTTGCGGGCCAGGTCCAGGCCGAAGGCGACACTGCCCAAACTGGGTTTTCCCCCCTGGTTCCACAACAGCAGCGTCGCCGACGGACGCACGCCCTTGGGCTGATAGATCTGCAGCGAATGTTCCCAGGTGATGCCCTGCCAGGTCTGCGACACCAGACGCAGATCGTAAACGGTGTCGCCGCCGCGCTCCATTTTTTCGTGGAGTTTCCAGGAATAGGCCGGCTCCGGTTTGCGGAGATACTCCGGCAAGTCGCCGCGCGCCGGCGCGGTGCTAAGAGCGGTCGTCAGCCAAGCGAAGCTCACTAACCAGAGGGGCGCACGCCCCCTATCGCCGATCGCCGTTGGTCGCGTCGTCATGCGTGCGTGACCTCCTTCGTGAACAGGCAATTGAAGACTAAATAACCCGGAGCGCTGGCGGCGATCGCTCGTCGCGGACGCTCCGGGTTTTGGGAAGCAGTCCTAATGTCCGTGGCCGTGCTCGTGTCCACCCTGGAACAGCGGATTTTTCGCATTGCCGCCGGCGGCGACGTACGCGATCAGATCCAGAATCTCCTCGCGCGTCAGCTTGTCGAGCAGGCCCTTCGGCATGATCGACGTCGACGCCTTGCGGCGCTCGGCGATCTGCGATTTCTTAATCACCGTCGGTTCCGCTTTCGCAAGCGGGTTCTCGATCACCTTCACCTCCTGCGGCGTCTCCGACACGATCAGGCCCGTCACCTCCTTGCCCGAGTTCAGCTCGAACGTGAACGTCTGATACTTCTCGTTGATGCGGAACGACGGGTCGAGGAGATCGTGCAGGATCTCGATGGGCTTTTGCTGCTTGGGATCGATCTTCGTCAGGTCCGGTCCGATCTCGTTGCCGGCGCCGTTGAGTTTGTGGCAACCGACGCAGCTGGCGACCTGAAAGATCTGCTTGCCGTTGCTGAACGATCGGCCCTCTTTCAGCTGCTCGACCGACGAGGCCAATTCCTCAAGCTTCCACTCCTTGCGCGGCCGGACGAACTTCAGCAGTTCGTCGCTGATCGGCAGCGGGTGCTTGGCCAGGTACGTCTCCGGATCGGCGAGATATTCGTCGAGATCCTCGACGACGTACAGCGCACCGTACATGCGCCGCCAGTGACCGGGATAGGTGCAGACGTAGGGATACACGCCCGGCAGCTTCGGCGCGGTCCAGCTGAGTTTCTGCGTGTTTCGCGGCTGCAACAGCTGGCTCTTGAGCAGAATCTTGTCCGACTGGGGGACGTAGCCGCGTTCGAGGGCGCCTGGTTTCGTGGCCGATTCCTCGGCGAGCGTGCCGATGTTCTCCAACGAGCCGGGCTGTGTCACCACGAAATTGTGAGGCATCAGATCGTTATTGTCGAAAACTATCTCCACCGACTTGCCAGTCTTGACGACGAGACGCTCCTTGTCGAAGAGCATCTGATCGGGCACGGTCGCCAGGCGAAGGACGCGCACGCCCAGCTCGCCCAGTTCGCGCCGCACCTGCTTGGCCTCGGCCAGCGGCAACTGCGAGGCGAGCGTGTCCGCCAGTTGCAGCGCGTCTAGCGCCGCCGGCGAGGTGCGCTCGGCCACCGGGACCGAACGGATGTACGGCAGCAGGATCGCCAAGAGCGGCTTGGCCTCTTCCTTCGGCCAGTACATGGTGGGGATGCGCTGAAGCGCCTGAATGGCGGCTTGCCGGTCGTCGCCGCGGACGTGCTTGGCGATGGCCGTGAACGCCTCGGCTTCCTTGCCGCGCACCGACGTCAGCGCGATCATGGCCGCCCGGCGGAGGATGCGGCGCGGATCATCGCCGCCGACCGCGAAAGGCGTTTTCACCTTCGGGGCCGGCAGGTTCTCCTTCTCGAAGACGACCTTGTGAGCATTGTCCAGCACCTGGAGCGTGAAGCCGTCCAGGCGCTTGCCGAGTCCGTCATCGGTGCGGTTCCACACCACGATCGAGTCGATGGGCGATTCGCCGCCGAGATCGACCTCCCACCACGGATTCGAGGTGTTCTCCTCGGTATGGGTCTGACCGCCGCCGCCGTAGCTGCCATTGGTGTTGCCGTCGATGGCCCGGCGTGCGTTACCGCCGTTCGAGGTGTTCTTCTGCTTCGCCTTGCCGCGCCGGGCGATGTTCTGACCGTCGCTGAACACCTGGACTTCCGCCAGCGTCAGCGTCCGCGTCCGGCCCGGCAGTTCGATGCGAACATAGCGGCCGAGGACGCTCTTGCCGTCCTTCACGGTCGCGGCCAACTCCTTCGGCAGTCCGGCGAGCAGCGGCTCGATCTTCGGATAGAGGGCGGCCTTCTGGCCCGGATCGCGCACCAGCGGCATGGCGCGCACCAGGTCGCCGAGACTTGACGCGGACTTGAGGGCCAGCGCCCATGCCTTGTCGATGTTGCCGTCCGCGGCGATGAGGGCCACGAAACCCAGCTGGCGCGTCACCGGCAGCTTGGCGTCGGTGGACAACTTCTCCAACTGGCCGCGCGCCTCGGTTAGTTCAGCGGCTGGACGGCTGGTCAACAGACGAACGAGATCGAAAACGACGCTTTCATCCGTCGCGGCGGACGGATGCTTGCTGTCAGCCTGCTCGTCCTGGTTGCGGATGGCGTCGAGCAGCACGCGCAGCTCGCTCTTGTTCTCGCCCTTGGCCAATCCCTTGAGTGCTTCGCGGCGATACTCGTCGCGGACGCCCTTGCGGAACAGCAGTTCGATGTACACCGCTGGCGTACGCTTCATGCGCAGCAGATCGTCGGTGCTGACGTTCTTGAGGAAGAAGCGCGCCCCGGCCGTGGTTGTGAAGTGAATTTCCTTGCCGGCCTTGATGGCCGCGCTGACGATGGGGTCGAGCGCCTTCATCGTCTCGCCGCGGACGAAATCGACGTACTCGTCGGCCGGCTGCTCGGCGGCGATCAGCGGCACCTCGACCGCCTCCGGCACGGTGAAGAAGCTGGCGGCGCGGACCGCCTGCATGCGCACGCGCGGATGCGGGTCGGCGGCGAGTTTCTTCAGCAGTTCCAGGGCGTCGGGCACGCGATCGCGCCAGTAGCCCAGCACGCGCGTCGCCGAGGCGCGGGCGCGAAACTCCGGCGACGACAACATGCGCTTGAGCAGATCCGTATCGACGACGTTGTGATACTGGTGCACCCACAGCGCTTCGAGCATGTTGTGTTCGTACTGCGGATCTTTCTTGTCCAGCGCCGCCGCCCACTTCTTGACGGCGGCGACGACAGCGTCGCTGTCGCGTCCACCCAGCTCGATGCGGGCGCGATAGCGCACGCGGTCCTCCGGCTCCTTCAGCAAGTCCAGCAGCTTCTCGATCGGCTCGCCGGCGATCTTCGTGGGCTTAAGCAGCGGCTGGTCTTCGCGGGTGACGCGGTAGATGCGGCCGTGCGTGCGGTCGCGGCTGGGATCGCGCAGCGCGTGCTGCAAATGGCCGATGATCGTGTTCTGCCAGTCGATGAACCAGATGGCACCGTCGGGTCCGATCTTCAAATCCGACGGCCGGAAATTCGGATCGCTGGAGTAGACAATCGGCTCCGTTTGGGTGGCCCCGAAGCTGCCGCCCTTGGCTTCGACCTTGTACTGCAAAATGCCCTGGACGCCGATGACGTTGGCGACCAGCAGATTTCCCTGGTTCTCTTTCGGAAAGTGCCGGCTGGAGAGGATCTCGACGCCGGGGCACGGCCGGTGTTGCTGCTGATAGACCTGCGGCGGATGGGCGTGCTTCTGGGGATATTCCAAATGGCTGGAGAACAATGCGCCGTGATACGGATTAGCGCCGGTGCCGTCGTAAACGAAATCCTCGCCCCAGCGGTCCCAGACGTGGCCGTGCGGATTGGCGAAACCGTACGTCACGTAGACATCGAATTTCTGCGTGCGCGGCTCATAGCGGAAGACGCCGCCGTTGGCGCAACGTTGCGGCGGGCCATAGGGCGTCTCTACCTGCGTATGGTGGAAGGTGCCTTCCTGGAAGTACAGCGCTCCACCGGGATCGAGAGTGAAGCTGTTGGCCGTGTGGTGCGTATCCGCCGAGTCGAGTCCGTGCAGTACGCGCCGGCGCACGTCGGCCTTGCCGTCTCCGTCGGTGTCCTTGAGGAACATCAGGTCCGGTGCCTGCGCGACCAGCACGCCGCCGTTGTAAAACTCGAAGCCAGTCGGACAGTGCAAACGGTCGGCGAACACGGTCATCTTGTCGGCCTTGCCGTCGCCGTCGGTGTCCTCGAAGATGAGGATCTTGTCCTTCATCTCCTCTTTCGGTTTCCAGTGCGGATAGCTCGGCCATGCCGCCACCCACAGCCGCCCCTTGGCGTCGAACTGCATCTGCACCGGCTTGGCCAATTCGGGAAACTCCTTCTCGGAAGCGAACAGCGTGACCTTCATGCCCTCGCCGACAGTCATCTTCTGAATCGCCTGTTCGCCGTCGAGATAGATGTGCCGGCCGTTCGGTCCATTGCCGGGCTTGTTCGTCTTCACGGGAATGAACGGCGGCGTATCGCTGTCGTCAACCTTCAGATCCTTGCCCTGCGCCACGGCCCAGATGCGCTTATCGCGGTTGGCCGTCATCACGTCGAGGATTTCCATCTCGCGCTGCTGGTCCTCGTAGTTGGACTGCTTGTCGGCGTAGCGCTCGAAGGCCCGGCCGCCGTAGACGTTGAAGCCGTCCAGCACGCGATAGCGATTGAACCAGTAAAAGTTCTTGTCGAGGACGGCCTGACGCAGCTTTTCCAGCTTCGTCGTGTCGCGCTTCGCACCTTCCTCCTCGGCGAACAGGGCGCGGTCGATGATACCGGCGACCGCCTCGTTGCCGGCTGTGTTGAGATGGACGCCGTTGATCGTCAGCGGCTTGTCGCCCTTGGCATACCGTTCGCCCGTCGGATGGAACAGATCGACGAAAACGATACTGTTTTTCTTGGCAACTTCATCCATTGCTTTGGTGTACAGTTCCAGCCGTTTATTGTTTTCCTTGCCGTCGGAAAGATTGCGGTCCTTGAGATCCTCGTGCGCGATGGGCGAGAACAGGACGAGGCGCGGGGCGCTCTTGCCGTTGTACTTCTGCGCCAGCGTGTGCTTGATGAACGCGGTGAGGTCGCTTTTGAACTTGTCGAGTCCGGCCGCGCCGGCGAACGATTCGTTGTAGCCGAAGAAGGCGAAGATCATATCGGCGTGCGTGTTGGTCCGTTCCAGGCGGTTGTCAGTCAACCCTTTGCGAGTGGTCAAGCGGCTCGGTTCCGGGATGGGCTGCGAACCGGCCAACCATTGATCCTGACTGCCGAAGTTCGCCGAGCGCAGACGGACGGTCAATTCGTCGGCCGAGAAGCCGAGATTGCGGACGACCAGTTCGTGTTTGGGAAAGCGACTGTGCAGCATCGTTTCCAGCCAGCCGTCGTGCTGCATGCGGTCGGCGAGCGTGTTGCCGATGATGCAGATGTGATCGCCGTGCTTGATCTCGAACATCGCCGCTGCTTTCGCCTCATCGGCGGAGTGGACCGGCGCGTGAGGCAGCAGCAGGGTTGCGAGGGGCAGGAGGACGGTTAGGGTCAAGAGCGAAAGGCGGGAACGGAGGGGGGCGAGTCGGCGGGGTAGGTGCATAACGGTTGGCCTCGAAGTCGTTTCGTGGATGTATGGGTGTGTCCCGGTTCCTCGAACGCGGCGTCAGTGCGGGAGGATGGGATGGCCCTAAAGCGATTACACTCGACGAGGCCGTCTCTCGCAAGGGTTTCTTGTCCCGTCGATCAAGAATTGCGCATCGGGACGGTGCGATTCGGATTTAAGGGGCGGCAACCGAGAGCCGCTTGCGGCTTAGCGGGCTTGGCCCCAAGCCGCAAACGGCCCCTAAAGCCGCTATGTCCCGCAATGGAAAAACCCCTTCGCGAAGGGGTTTTTCCATTGCGAGCCGATGCCAAGGCGTTGTCACTAGCTGCTGTCTCGGATTCAGTTGATGGTTTGCTGGAGCGCGGCGCCGCTATCGGCGAAGGTGCTGTCGCCGGTGTACACGGCGATGATCCGATGCGAACCCAGCCCCAGCGCCGCAGTGGTGAACGTCGCCTGCATCTGTCCGTTGACCAGCGTTAACTCGCCCGTGCCCAGAAACGTGGTGCCGTCGTAGAAGCTGACGGTGCCCGTGGGGGCGGGCACACCCATGCCCATCGCCAGGACCGTGGCCGTGAACGTGACGTTCTGGCCGGCAGGCGAGGGGTTGGCACTGGAAGTCAAGGAGGTACTGGTGCCGCCTTGGTTGACGGGTAGCATCATGGAGGTGGCGCTGCCGGCGAAGGTGCCGTCGCCGGAATAGACGGCGACGATGTCATTAGAACCCAGTCCCAGCGTGGACGTGGTCAAGGTCGCCTTGGCCTGACCGTTGACAACGCTGAGCGACGCGGTGCCCAAGACGGTGGTGCCGTCGAAGAAGGTGACGCTGCCGGTCGGCGTGCCGCCCATGCCCATGACGGTGGCGGTGAGGGTGACGGACTGATTGAGCAGGGCGGGAGTGGTCGAGGCGCTCAGGGAGACCGAACTGCCGGCGCCGGAGGCTTGACCGATGGTCTCGGTGATGCTGGCGCTGCTGGCCATGAAGGTGCTGTCGCCGCCGTAGACGGCGGTGATGGCGTGGCTGCCGCTGCTGAGTGTTGAGGTGATGAAGGTGGCCTGCATTTGGCTGCCGACTTGGCTGAGTGTGCCGGTTCCCAACACGGTGGTGCCGTCGAGGAAGGTGACGCTGCCGCTGGGCATACCGCTGCTGCCTTCGGGGAAGACGCTGGCGGTGAAGGTGACGGCTTGGCCGGGCTGCGCCGGGTTGGGGCTGGCGCTGAGCGACGTGAAGGTGCCGCCCTGGCTGATGGTCTGGTTGAGGAAGGCAGAGTTGCTGCCGTAGGTATCGTCGCCGCTGTAGACGGCGGTGATGGTGTGGCTGCCCAGCGAGAGGTTGGAGGTCGTGATGGCGGCGTTGCCGTTGGCATCCAGCGTCGTGGTGCCGAGGAGGGCGCCATCCGCCAGGAAGGTGACGCTGCCGGTCGGCGTGCCGCTGCCGCCGCTGAGGGAGGCAGTGAAGGTTATGGCCTGATTTAGGGTGGCATTGTTGGCGGCCGACGAAGACAGAGACATGAAGCTGGTGGCGTTGGGAGCGTGGGAGCCGAACTCCACGGCCCCGATGTCGATGACGTTGTTGATGATGCGGACGTAGCCGCGTGCATCGGCGGAGAGGGCGTAGTTGTTGTCACCGGCGTCGATGACCGGGCTGCCGGCGAGCGGCAATTCTGTGTCGATACCGCCGCCGTTGTCCTGGAGCGGCCCGAGCATCGGGTCGAGGGGATTCACGCTGTCGCCGACCTGATCGCCCTTGACGCCATTGAGGAAGTCGCCGCCGGTGCCGTCGCCGATGAAGTTATGGCCGTCGTCGGTGAAGTTGCCATCGACATCGGGATTGGTGGGGGCGGTGTTCTGGGCGACAATGCTGTTGACCAGCGTGAAGGAAGCGGCGGGATCGATGGAGATACCGCCGCCGGTTTCGTCGGCAGCGACCACCCCCGGAACGCCCGTTATCTTGTTGCCGTTCACGGTGTTGCCTTTTCCCGTTCCGGTGCCGGTCGTCTCTCGGATTGCTCCTCCTTTCAGCCCCGCCGAGCAGTCGGTGAAGGTGCATTGGTTGATCGTGGGGTTACCCGTGTTATAGATGCCTCCACCGTTCCCCGAGGGGGCTTGATCGTTACTAAACATGGAATCTTGGATGATCAGAACGACCCCCACACCATTGTAGATTCCTCCGCCGTCACCGTTCAACGCTTTGTTGTTCGAGATCAGTAGCCGTCTCATTCATAATCCGGTTGACGTTGTCCGGTATAATGAGATGAACGCCCCATTATCCATCCTGGCATTCGCCTCCTTACCGGCAGATGATCCGTATCTCCTTGCCGCTCCCCGAGTGCGAGCGGCTCCAGCAGCTATTCC
>DATBGU010000397.1:0-28262 GCA_036557825.1 Gemmataceae bacterium | reverse complement strand
TGGATGTGATCGTAAAAACCGCGCTGACGATAGGCTGTCACCGCCGCCAGCGCCGCGGCGACGGCGACGACGTGACCGTTGTAGGTGCCGCTGTGCTGGCAATCGCCCTGCGGCATCAGACGCTCCATGATGTCGCGGCGGCCGCCGAAGACGCTCAAGGGAAAACCACCGCCCACCGCCTTGCCCAGCGTACACAGGTCGGGCGTCACGCCGAGATATTCCTGCGCTCCGCCGGGCGCCATGCGGAAGGCGCTCAGCACCTCATCGAAAATCAGCAGCACGCCGTGCGCTTGCGTTAGGCGACGCAGGGCGGCGAGAAACTCCGGCGCCGGCACGATGCAGCCGGCGTTGTAGTAGATCGGCTCGCAGAAGACCGCGGCCAACTCCGCGCCGTGGCGGACGAAGGCGGACTCCAGCAGGTCCGGCCGATTGTACGGCACGACAACGACGTTCTGATCCAGTCCGGCGGGCAGGCCGGACGAGCCGGGGAAAAGCGCCGGCGACTCCTCGGGACCGAGGCGGTCGGCGGGCGTGCCGATGGCGTACATCACCTGATCGTGATAGCCGTGGAAATTGCCCTCGAACTTCAGCAGTTTCGAGCGGCCGGTGAACGCCCGCGCCAGCCGCAGACAGTGCATCGTCGCCTCGGTGCCGGAGCCGGTGAAGCGGACACGCTCGCAGCAGGGGATGGTCTCGCACAGCAGACGGGCCAGCTGCGTGTGCAGCTCGTTCTCGTAAGAGCAGGCCGCCCCTCGCGCCAGCACGCGCTCGACGGCGTGGCGAACGCGCAGGTCGCCGTGACCCAGCAGAGTCGCGCCGTGGCTGCAACAGAGGTCGATGTATTCACGACCATCCAGATCCCAAATGCGGCAGCCCTCGGCGCGTTCCACCAGCATCGGATGGCCCAGAGCACGGTTGACGCGCGTCGAGGCCGTCACGCCTCCCGCCAGATGCTCGCAAGCTTGCCGGTATTGTTCCTCCACTCGGCTCATGCGGAAGTCTCCCGATCGTGATTGCGGTCGCGGTGGGCCACGTGGATCATCATGCCGATTCGGGCGCGGCCGGCAATCCCCTCGAACGATCGCGGCGATCTTGACGGAATCACCATCCAGTTGAGACAAACATACATCCACCGCACGCTCGTACAGCCGAGGGAACCAGTCATGCCGGAAATTTACGTCAGCACCGATGTCGAAACCGACGGTCCCATTCCCGGCCCGCACTCGATGCTCAGCTTCGCCTCGGCGGCCTACCGGGCCGATAAGACGCTCGTCGGAACCTTCAGCGCCAATCTGGAGACGCTGCCTGACGCCTGCGGTCATCCCGAGACGATGGCGTGGTGGCAGCGTCAGCCGGAAGCGTGGGCGGCGGCACGGCGTGATTTGCAAGATCCGGCGGTCGCTCTGCCGGCCTACGTCGCCTGGGTGCGCGCCCTGCCGGGCACGCCGGTCTTCATCGCCTATCCGGCCGGCTTCGATTTCCTGTTCGTCTACTGGTATCTGATCCGCTTCACCGGCGCAAGTCCGTTTTCGTTCTCGGCCCTCGACATCAAGACGTTCGCCATGGCGATGCTGGGCACGGAATATCGGCAGTCGGTCAAGCGCAACATGCCGCGCCGCTGGTTCGATCCGCTGCCGCACACGCACCGCGCCCTTGACGACGCCATCGAACAGGGAGCGCTGTTCTGCAACATGCTGGCCGAGAACCGCAGCCGAAAATCGAATTGAGTTCGCCAGCACTTTTTCGTTGTGACTCGATCGGCCCGTCGGTAAACTCTCGGTTTAGGGTCATACACTTCTGGAGTTTGGGGAGCAATTATATGAGTATTCCGAACTGGACCGACATGAATCTGTATCACTACCTGGCCATCGGCGGGGGGGCGTTCATCCTGCTCGCCCTCATACTGTTCTTCACCCGGCTTTCCAAACTCAAGGTGCCCGCCATTTTCCTGGGCATTGTTGGCGGTTTCGGGGCCGGCGTTGGTCTCGGCGTGGCCGGCATGGGTTATTTCGGCTACCACTTGCAGCCGGAAGGCTCGGCGGTCGATCCGCGCGAAGCGATGGCCATGAACGGACCGCCGCCAATGCCCGGCGGCATGATGGGCGGCGGCGGTATGATGGGCGGCGGAGGAGGACGCGGCATGGGCGGCCGGCAGGGCGGAGGAGGAGGGCGCGGACCGAATTCCAAGAACCAACTGGCTACCCTCGTCGCCAAGCTCGATCTGCTGACCCACAAGCCGCTCGCCGTGCGATTGGATGCGCA
Source organism: Gemmataceae bacterium (assembly GCA_036557825.1). Classification (GTDB taxonomy): domain Bacteria; phylum Planctomycetota; class Planctomycetia; order Gemmatales; family Gemmataceae; genus JAJPHU01. The sequence goes on along the minus strand of DATBGU010000397.1, from coordinate 26,000 downwards.
ACAAAAGGACAAGATGCGGGAACAGCTCAAGGATCTCGACGACGGGGAACTCAGCGAGGAGAAGGCGAAAGAACGGCTCGACGCCCTGCTGGAGATCCTCAAGGACCAGCGCAAGACGCTGGAAGACGCCGGCTACCGTTGGCCGGGACAGGGCGGAGGCGGCTTCCAGCGGCCGGCCGATGTCCCGAATCCCTTCAAAGTAGAGCAGAACGAGCAACACTTGAAAGCGCTCCGCGAACTGCTGGCGGAAGCGCCGACGGAGTAAGCTTGGCCGTGACGGCGCGAACGGGAAAGGGGCACTCGGTGGCGGCGGAGCGCGAGCGGGACATCGCCCACGAAGACGAGAAGTTGCTGCAACGGGCCAGCTATCGGCAAGAGTTGGCGCGGCGGATGAGCGGCTTCTCGAACTTCGCCATCTCGATGTCCACGATCTGCATTCTCGCCGGCGGGTTGACCTCGTTTCACGTCGGACTGTGCAGTGTGGGCGGCGCGGCCATCGGCATCGGTTGGCCGGCCGCCTGCCTGTTTTCGCTGATCGTGGCGGCGACGATGGCGCAAGTGGCCTCGGCCTTTCCGACAGCCGGTGGGCCTTATCACTGGTCGTCCATCCTCGGCGGCCGGGCCTGGGGCTGGGCCACCGCTTGCTTCAATTTGGCCGGACTGGTAACAGTGTTGGCCGCCATCAACGTCGGCGCCTGTCGCTTCGCCCTCGCCGCTCTCGATCCGGCCGCTTCCTCTCCCGGCGTCCAGAAGTTGACCGTCGTCCTCATCACCGCTTCGCAGGCGCTCATCAATCAGCGGGGCATTCGACTGACCAGCCGGCTGATCGACGTTAGCGGTTATCTGATCGTCGTCGTGGCCGCGGCGCTGACGGCCGCCCTGCTGGTCTTCGGCATCGCCGCGATCGGTTTCCACCCCGACCGGCTCGTTACCTTCGCCAACTACAGCGGATTGCCGGCGGGCGACAGCCCCGTCTGGCCGCGCAGCGATAATCTGCTTTGGCTGTTCGCCCTCGGTCTGCTTCTGCCGGCCTACACCATCACCGGCTTCGACGCCTCGGCGCACACGGCGGAGGAAACTCTCGGCGCGGCTCACAGCGTACCGCGCGGCATCGTCCGCGCCGTGTGGGTGTCCGGGTTGGCCGGGTGGATCCTACTTGCGGCCATCGTGTTGGCGATTCCCAACATGGCGGAGGCCGCCGCCGCCGGCGAGCAAAGTTTCTTCTTCGTTCTCGGACGCACCCTGCCGCCCTGGCTGCACGCTCTTCTGTACAGCGGCATCCTGGCGGCGCAATATCTGTGCGGGCTGGCCACGCTGACATCCGCCTCGCGGATGACCTACGCCTTTGCCCGCGACGGCGGCCTGCCTTTCTCGGCGCTGCTGCGCCGCGTCAATCCGACGAACCGCTGCCCGTCGGCGGCCATCTGGGCGGCCGCCGTCGTGTCCGCGAGTTTCGCCGTCGCCATTCCCTACGAGACCGTTGCCGCCATCTGCGCCGTGTTCCTGTACATCTCGTATGTCCTGCCGGCGGCGCTGAGTCTGCGCGCGTATGGCCGTACCTGGACGCGGATGGGTCCGTGGCACATCGGCCGTTGGTATCGCCCGCTGGCTCTGTTGAGCGTGCTCGGCTGCGGCCTGCTCATCGTCATCGGCGTTCAACCGCCCAACGACATTGCCGTTTGGATCGTCGGCGGCTGCGTCGCGGTGCTGGTCGTCGCCTGGTGGGGCGGCATGGGCCGGCGCTTTCCGGGACCGCCGCACGCCATTCTGCACATGCTCCACCGCGAGGACGGGACCGACGAACGCGCCGAATTGTTACAAAGACGATAAACAGAGAGCGACCCTATCTCGTCATAATAAGTGGGATTTCCCGTCTCATGGGGGACGATCCGCTCTCGCCGTGATGTACGGGGCGTTTGTCTCTTCAAGGAGCCTGTCATGAAAGCCGTCCGTCTGCTCCCGTTGTGCGCGGTCGTGTTGCTGTGGATGCCGGAGCGGTCCGTCCGCGCGGAGGATCTGCCGCCCGCCGCCAAGGAAACCATCGAGGCCTACGAGAAGGAACTGGGCGAGGTGCAGGAGAAGGCGAAGGAAGAAACGAAGAAGGCCGCCGAGAAGATTGTCGATCAGCTGAAGCTGCTGCAAGACAAGTTCTGCAAGGAGGCCAAGCTTGACGAGGCCGTCGCCATCCGCGATCAGATCCGCCAGATGCAGGGCGGCGCCGCCAATGTTCACGCGGCCGATCTGCCGCCCGCCGCCAAGGAAGTGCTGGAGTCCTTCGGCAAGGAGGAGGCCGAGATCCAGAAGCGGGCCGAGGAGCGCATGAAGAAGGCCAGCGAGAAGGCGAGCGCGCAACTGAAAATCATTCAGGACAAGTTCTGCAAGGAAGCCAAGCTCGACGAGGCCGTCGCGGTCCGCGACGTGCGCCGCCTCGTCGAGGCCGGCGTGACCAACGCCCGTGCCGATCCCGGCTACCTGAACGCGCAGGCCGAAGACATCGGTAAGGTGTGGTACTTCGAGGTGACCGGCAATAATCAGGGCGCGACCTGGGGCACGGATGTGTATACGACCGGCTCGCACCTGGCCGCGACGGCGGTCCATGCCGGCGTGCTGGCCGTGGGACAAAAGGGATTCGTCAAGGTGACAATTCTTCCCGGTCAGAACAGCTACCCGAGCACGACGCGCAACGGTATCACGAGTCAAGGCTGGGGCGCATGGGGAGTGAGTTTCAAGGTCGAGCGCGTGATCGGAGCGGCCAAGGCTGCTCCTCCCAGGACGTGACGATTTTTTGCTCTGTCGAAACCCCGGCGAGCGGGGGGCGCAAGCCCCCTGTTCGCGTTAACGAAAAACAGGGGGCTGACGCCCCCCGCTCGCCGGGTCCCTCGCCGCCTTCAGCACCTGCCGGGCGATGACCATGCGATGCACCTCGGAAGGACCGTCGTAGATGCGGAAGGCACGCACATCGCGATACAGGCGCTCCAGCAGCACGTCGCGCGAAATGCCTAACGATCCACATATTTGAATACAGCGATCGATGATTCGTCCCACCGCCTCGGCAACGAACACCTTGCACATGGACGTTTCCTGCCGCGCCTCGTCGCCGCGGTCGATCTTCCAGGCCGCTTGCAGCACCATCAGGCGCGAGGCGTGCATCTCGATGGCCGAGTCCGCCAGCATCCACTGCACGGCCTCGTGCTCGGCGAGCATCTTGCCGAACGCCTGGCGCTGTTGAGCGTAGCGCGTGGCGATCTCGACAGCGCGGCCGGCGGCGCCCAGCCAGCGCATGCAGTGCGTCAACCGCGCCGGACCCAGCCGTACCTGCATCAGCTTGAATCCCTCGCCGGGCCGGCCGAGCACCCGGTCGTCGGAGACGCTGCACTCGGTGAACTGCACCTCGCAATGTCCGCCCGGCCCGCCGCTCGTCAGCGTCGGGATCGAGCGCACCACTTCAAAACCCGGCGTGCCCGCCTCGACAAGGAAGAGCGTCACGCCTTGCCGCGGCGGCGCGTCGGGATCGCTGACGGCGGCGACGATGGCGAAGGCGGCGCCGCGCGCCCCGGAGATGAACCACTTGCGGCCGTTGAGAACCCACTGCTCGCCGCGCCGTTCCGCCCGCGTCCGCAGCATGGTGGGATCGGAGCCTGCCCCCGGCGCCGGTTCCGTCATGGCGAAGCACGAGCGCACCTCGCCGCGCGCCAGCGGTTCGAGGTAGCGTCGCCGCTGCTCCGGCGTGGCCGCACGCAGCAGCAGGTGCATGTTGCCCTCGTCGGGCGCCGCGCAGTGCAGCACCAGCGGACCCAGCGGACTGCGTCCCGCTTCCTCGAAGACGACGCACAGCCCCACGGTGTCCAGCGCCAATCCGCCGTACTCGCGCGGCAGCTGCGGTGCCCACACGCCCGCTTGCCGCGCCTGCTGACGCGCCTGTGTCAGCAACTCGGCGGGCAAGCCCTCGTCCTCATTCTCCTGCGCTTCCTGAGGCAGCACATGGTCCTCGACGAACGCGCGGACGCGGACGCGCAAATGCTCCAACTCGACCGGATGCTCGAAGTTCATGAAAATATCTCCTTCGTTGGTCTGCACGATTGTCTTCCAAAGGGCGAGGCGAGACAATGGATTCGCTCTTCCTTCCAAGTGGAGATGCCAAAAATGTCTGCGGCCGCGCTGCGGAAGACAATCGTAGCTGTTCTGATCCTCATCGGCATGGGCGTCTCCATCTGCCGGACATGGGCGCGCGAGAAGCCAGACGCGCCGACAAAAGACACGGCCCCGCGAACGCGCACCGACCGCTACGGCGATCCGCTGCCGCCGGGAGCGCTCATGCGCCTGGGCGCCATGCGACTGCGGCACCCCGGTATGAAAATGGCCTTCTCGGCCGACGGCAAAACCTTGCTCTCGTTCAGCGCTCGGGAACGGACGATTCGTCACTGGGATCTCGTCAGCGGTCGGGAGACGCGCTGCGTTTCCCTGCACGGGGCGGAGCAATGGAAGCGGCCCTTCCTTTCGGCCTGGAACGAGAAATCCGTGGTTTTGGGAACGGGAGAACAACTTGTTCTCTGGGATGCGGCCACGGGCAAAGAGCGACGACGGATCGAACCAACAAAAGCCACTTTGCAGGCGCTCGCCCTCTCGCCGTCCGGCGATACGTTGGCCGTGGCGATGCAGGCGGATCAGGTCGAGGCGATTCGCCTTTGGGACACGAGGTCCGGCAAGGAACTCCCGCGTCTGGATCATCCGGTGGAGGCGACGGAGTTGTCTTTTTCTCCCGACGGCAAGCTCCTGGGCGCGGTGGGATTGGATAATGATCTCCGGATCTGGGAAGTGCCCACGGGCAAGCTGATCCGCACGATCCGCGGCGCCGGCCAGCAAATCGCCTTTTCTCCCGATGGCTCGCAAGTGGCCCTGGTGGGCAGGGAAGGTCGCGAAGCCGTGGTGAAAGTTTGGAGCGTGGCCGATGGGCGGGAAGTGGCCGTCCTGCCGAAAGTGAAGGGGGCATCCTACTTCGAGATGCATTTTTCTGCGGATGGCAAACGCCTAGTGACCGGAGGATCGCCCGATGCGCTGCTCTTCGATGTTGCCGGCCGGACCCTGCTGCGCCGGTTCCCGAACGCGGGCTGGATCGCGCTCGCTCCCGACGGTAAGACGTTGGCGTCCGGCTTGTGTGCGATTCATCTGTGGGACACGACGACGGGACGAGAAATCCATCCGTGCCCCGGTCATGAGGGGCCGGTCAGCGTCCTCGCCGTCACGCCGGACGGCGGTCGCATCGCCTCACTTTCTTCATGGGACGCCTTCGTTCATCTCTGGGGTGTCGCTTCCGGCAAGTCCGTCGTCGTTCTGCCGGCGGGGGACAATTGGCGCGATCTGCACGTCGGCGTGCTGTCCTCCGACGGCAAGCGCTTCGCTTCCGGCGCGACAGACGGAAAGGTGCGAGTCTGGGATCTCGGCGAGGCGCGGGAAGTCCGGCAATTTCACTCCGATCTGAGGAACGCCCAGGGACTGCTAAATCCCGACATCATCGCGCTGAGCTTCTCGGCCGAGAACCGTCAACTGGCCGCGGTTTCGATGGCCTGGCACACGCTCTCGGGATTCCGTCCCAAGTATCAACTCGACCTATGGGATCTGGATTCGGGCAAGAGTCTGGCACGGCGCGCGCTGTCGATGGAGAGTTGGCCGGCGTGCTTCGACGCGACGGGGCGAACGGTCGTGTTCCGCACGGGTGCCGGCCTCGTCGTTCAAGACGTTAAAACGGGGCAAGAATGGGCGAGACTGTCCGGCGGCGTGCGCGAACCGTTCGCGCTGTCTCCGAATGGGAAGATTCTCGCCGCGACGGTCTACGAGCCCAAACCCCCGCCTCCCGGCGAACCGCTCGATAGCGCTCCCCGATCGACGGATGCCCGCGCCATCGTCCTGATGGAGTTGGCATCGGGCAAACAACTTCTTCGCATTGAGACGGGAGCGAACGGCTTCAGCCGTCTGGCGTTCGCACCCGATGGCCGGACGCTGGCCACGGTGGATGACGATGGTTTTCGTCTGTGGGACGCTGCCACGGGCAAGGAACTGTTCCGGCGTGTGCTGCCGCGGAAAAGCGGTATGCTCGGCTACCCGTTCGCAACCTCTCTCGCCTTCCTGCCCGGCGGCGACCGGCTCGCCACGGGACTGATGGATGGCACCACGCTTATCTGGGACTTAGAGCCGAAAACGTGGCGTGCCGGCGTTGTCGTCAAGGATCTCGATGGCCGCGACCTCGAACGCTTGTGGGCTGACTTGGCGAGCGATGACGCCGGGAAGGCGCATCGAGCCGTGTGGACGCTGGCGGCGGCGCCGTCGAAGGCTGTCCCGTTCCTGAAAGACCACTTGCATCCCGTCGCCTCGGTGGATGCCAAGGAGGTACAACGGCTCCTCGGCGATCTTGACAGTGAACAATTCGCCGTACGCGCCCCTGCCGGCAAGAAATTAGCGGCGCTGGGCGAACAGACCGAACCGGCGTTACGGCAGGCGCTGGAAGGCAAGCCGTCGCTGGAAGTGCGCAAACGCCTGGAAGCACTGCGAGCGAATGCGATACTGGTGGGTCACGGCCGCGTCCGCTCGGCGGAAGTGCTGCGAACGCTGCGGGCCATTCGCAGTTTGGAATACATAGGATCGGCCGAGGCGCGGAAGGTGTTGCAGACACTGGCCGACGGCGATCCGGCCGCGCGGTCAACGCGCTGCGCTCAAGAGACGCTGCGGCGTTTGCAGCGACGGGCCGCCGTCAGCCCGGAACCTTCCGGCGTTCCTCAAAACCAAACACGAACACCACCACCAGCACGGCCATGACGATCGCGCCGACGGCGAACGCTTGCGGCAGCTCGTCGCGCGCCCAGAGACGCAGCACTCCGAAGAGCAGATTGCCCAGCACCTGACCTAGGCCACTGACGAACGTGAGAAGCGATTGCACGCTGGCGCGCAGGCCGTCGTGGACGCGGCTGTTGACGAAGACCTGTCCCGCCACGAAGACGCCGGCGATGCACAGACCGTTGAAGCACAGGGAGCCGGCGACCAGCTCCATCGGACGACCAACCGCCTGCGCGATCAGCGACGCCGTCCACGCCGTCAGACCGGCCAGCATCGTGCCGCGCACGCCCCACCGCAACAGGAACATGGGCAGCAGAGCCAGGCAGATCACCTCCGTCAGCTGCGCCAGCGTCAGCAGGCGCGGCATGTTGCCGCCCGATACGCCGAGTTTGCCCAGCAAGAGCGGCGTGCCCTGCGTGCCGAATGGGAACGTGGCACTCACGCCGAACAGACACAGCGCGTAGATGAAAAACGCGCGACCGCGCAGCAGTTGCAGGGCGGCCAGTGGGGCCAATCGGCCGTCGTGGGCCGGTCGCGGCGGCGTGTGCGGCAAGGTCAGACTGTACGCCGTCAGCACGAACGACAGCACGCCGCCGATGCGGAGCATGTCGGCCATCTCGCTCGCCGGTTGATCCGGACGCAGCCAGCCGACCCCGGCGCACAGCCATGCGGGATTGTCGAACCACCAACCCACCAGCCAGGCCGACGCCATCCAGCCGACCGTTCCCCACATACGCACGGGACCGAACTGCCGTTCGGGATGCTTAAGGTGGGCGAAGCCGATGGTCGCGCCCAGCATCCAGATGGGGCCGGTCAAGAGCCAGAAGACAAGCGTCGATAGGAAGACCGGCAGCGGCTGATGCAGTTCGGCCAGCAGCCACAGGTCGAGTCCGGCCAGGAATGAGCAGCCGCCGAGCAGGCGCTCCGCCGAGATCCAGCGGTCGGCGACGTGACCGGCCAGCAGCGAAGCGCAGACGGTGGCGATGGCCTGGGTGGCGCAGCACGCCGCCGCCTCCAGGGCGCTGAAGCCGAGCCGCGTCTGCAAGTACAGACTGTACTGCGGCAGCATCGCCCCCGACGGCGCGTACTGCAAAAACATCAATAAACAAAGGCGAAATCGCAAGGTGGGACACCGAAAAGCGAGCGGGGGGTGTCAACCCTCTGTTTTTTTCCGCTAACAGGGGGTTGACACCCCCCGCTCGCCGGTTATTTCTCGTCGCCGTTGGACAGGCAGGCGGCGAGATATTCGCGGTTCAGCTGCGCGATGAACTGGACGCTGATCTTCTTGGGGCAGGCCGCCTCGCACTCGTAGTAATTGGTGCAGTTGCCGAAGCCTTCGCGGTCCATCTGCTCGACCATGTTGCGAACGCGATGACGACGTTCGGGTCGGCCCTGCGGCAGCAGGGCAAGGTGCGACACCTTGGCGGCGGTGAACAGCATCGCCGAGGCATTCTTGCAGGCGGCGACGCAGGCGCCGCAGCCGATGCACTCCGCCGCGTCCATCGCGCGCTCGGCATCCGTTTTCGGCACCGGCACCGCGTTGCCGTCCGGCGCTCCGCCGGTGTTGACCGACACGAAGCCCCCCGCGGCGATAATGCGATCCAGGGCGCCGCGATCGACGACGAGATCGCGGACCAGCGGGAACGCCCGCGCCCGCCACGGCTCGACGTAGATATCCTGGCCGTCCTGAAAATTGCGCATGTACGTCTGGCACGAAGCCACGCCGCGCTCCGGTCCGTGGGGGATGCCGTTAATCATCAGGCAGCAGGAGCCGCAGATGCCTTCACGGCAATCGCTGTCGAAGGCGATCGGTTCCTCGCCCTTCTCGACCAGCTCCTGATTGACCACGTCGAGCATTTCCAGAAACGACATGTCCGCGGCGATGTCGCGCGCCTCGTAAGTGACCATGCGGCCCTGGTCCTGGGCGTTTTGCTGGCGCCAAACATGCAAGGTGAAATTCATGTTTATTTGTAGCTCCGAACGCTGGGATGTACTTCCGTGAACTCCAAGGGTTCCTTGTGCAAAATGGGCGAGTTGTCCGTGCCGGCATACTCCCAGGCGCTGACGTAGGAATACTTGTCGTCGTTGCGGTCGGCCTCACCTTCCGAGGTTTGATGCTCGATGCGGAAGTGCGCGCCGCAGGACTCATCGCGGTCCAGCGCGTCGTGACAGAGAAGCTCGGCGAACTCCAGGAAATCGGCGACTCGGCCGGCGTACTCCAGCGCCTGGTTCATCTCCTGCTCGCCGCCGGGGATGCTGACGTTGTGCCAGAACTCGTCGCGGATGGCGGGGATCTCGTTGAGCGCCTTTTTCAAGCTCTGCTCACTGCGGGCCATGCCGCACTGGTCCCACATCAACTTGCCGAGTTCGCGATGGATCGCCTGGGCGCTGCGTTTGCCCCGGATCGACAGCAACCGGCGAATGCGTTCATTCACCTCGGCCATGCAGCGCTTGAACTCGGCATGGTCGGTGCGCACCGGCGCCTGCTTCGTGACGGCGAGGTAGTTGCTGAGCGTGTACGGCAGGATGAAGTAACCGTCGGCCAGCCCTTGCATGAGAGCGCTGGCGCCGAGGCGGTTGGCACCGTGGTCGGAGAAATTGGCCTCGCCGACGACGAACAGACCAGGGACCGTGCTCATCAGGTTGTAGTCCACCCAGAGACCGCCCATCGTGTAGTGTGGCGCGGGGTAGATGCGCATCGGGCCCTTGTAAGGATCCTCACTGGTGATGTGGCGATACATGTCGAACAGGTTGCCGTAGCGCTCGCGGATGGTGTGCTCGCCGAGCCGAGCGATGGCGTCGGTGAAGTCGAGGTAGACGCCGCGGCCGCCCTCGCCGACGCCGCGGCCCTCGTCGCAAACCTCCTTGGCCGCCCGCGACGCGATGTCGCGCGGCGCGAGATTGCCGAAACTCGGATATTTGCGCTCTAAATAGTAGTCGCGCTCCGCCTCGGAGATCTGATCGGGCGATCGGCGGTCGCCGCCGTCCCTGGGCACCCAGATACGGCCGTCGTTGCGCAGCGACTCCGACATGAGCGTCAGCTTGCTCTGATGATCGCCGGTGACGGGGATGCAGGTCGGGTGGATCTGCGTGTAGCAGGGATTGGCGAAGGCGGCCCCACGTTTACAGGCGCGCCAGGTGGCCGTCACGTTGCAGCCCTTGGCGTTGGTGGACAGGTAAAACACCGGACTGTAGCCGCCGGTCGCCAGCACCACGGCGTCGCCGGCGTAGGACTCGATTTTCCCCGTGGTCAGATCGCGGACGACGATGCCGCGCGCTCGGCCGTCGATCGCGACGAGGTCGAGCATCTCGGTGCGCGGGTGCATCGTGATGCGTCCGGCGGCGATCTGCCGGCACATCGCTTGATACGCTCCCAACAACAGTTGCTGGCCGGTCTGCCCACGGCAATAAAAGGTGCGCGACACCTGGGCGCCGCCGAACGAACGGTTGAACAGCAGTCCGCCGTACTCGCGCGCGAACGGCACGCCCTGAGCGACGCACTGGTCGATGATGTTGACGCTGACCTGGGCCAAGCGATAGACGTTGGACTCGCGCGAGCGGAAGTCGCCGCCCTTGACGGTGTCGTAGAACAGCCGGCGGATGCTGTCGCCGTCGTTCTGATAATTTTTGGCGGCGTTGATGCCGCCCTGGGCGGCGATGGAGTGCGCCCGGCGCGGGCTGTCCTGGAAGCAGAAGCTTTCGACGTTGTAGCCGAGTTCCGCCAACGCCGCCGCCGCCGAGCCGCCAGCCAATCCGGTGCCGACGACGAGGATGCGGAACTTGCGCTTGTTGGCCGGGTTGACCAGCTTCATGTCGAATCGATGCTTGTCCCACTTCTCCGCCAGCGCGCCGGAGGGAATTTGGGGATTGAGATTCATGCGGTGCCTCATTTCCGGGGAACGGCCGGCGTTAGCCGGCTGGTCATGCCGCCACCAGCCGGCTAACGCCGGCCGTTCGCCTCAATAGGGCTTCCACCAGCCCATCAGGATGACGAGCGGGATCGAGCAATTGCCGAGGACGACGACAAGGGCCACCACGGCGCCGAGATTGTTCACCAGTTTATCGTAGCCGCGCCCGTTCAATCCCAGATGCTGCAACCAGCTGCTGCCTCCGTGCCACAGGTGCAGGCCGAGAAATATCTGACAGATGATGTACGTGATGGCGATGACCGGCTGTTTGAAACCTTCGACGACCATCTGGGCCACGTCCGCTTGTTGCTTAGGGTCTTGCGGCAGGGCCGACTTGAAATGGCCGGGATCGACGGCGATTCCGAAGGTGAAGTGCATCAGGTGGTAGATGACGAAACCGAGAATGACGAAGCCGGTCAGCAGCATGTGCCGCGACGCCCAGCTGGCTTGAATGGTGCTCTCGTGAACGTAGCGGATGGGGCGGGCCGCCTGGTCCTCCTGCGTCAGACGAAAGGCCATCAGCAGGTGAATGAGGAAGATCGTCAGCAGGCCGCCGCGGGCCGTCCACAAGAGGACCGGATGTTCGGTCAGGCCGTGGGCGTAAGAGTTGAGCGCGTCTTTGCCGCCGTAGATGAGTAAGTTTCCGCTCATGTGGCCGATCACGAAGATCATCAGCCCCAGGCCGGTTAGTGCCATGATGTACTTGGCGCCGACCGAGGAGCGGACCACCCGCAACAACCGATTCATCCTCGCCCTTTCGACCACCGGCCGCGGACCGCCGCTCCCGGCCGTGCTGCCAAATCAAGAAACTCCGGCGGTTGGCCGGCTCGCTACACCGCGCCGGCCCTCTCAGTTCTTTATAGACTTTCGGCCCTGGAGAGCGAGAGCGAATTGTAAGGCGATGGATGAGTGCGCGGAAAAAATGAGCGATTTTTCGTTTGCGGGTGGGCATAGCGCCGATTCGTGAGCTACGATAGATTATCCCGTCGGTCCATGTGAGATAGTGCGATTTTCTCGCCGTGCATGGATGCGACGCGCCACGGACTGCCGTTTCTCCCCAAGCCCCCCTCCGGCCGTGGCTCGCAACCTCTATCTCTGGGGGCAAACCATGCGCAGAGAATCTGAGGACTGCCTCAAGCCGGGTCAACCGGCCTTGATCGTCACCTACGGCAACACCACGCGCAAACATCGGCCGCTGGACCGAGATGTCCTGCTGATGGGCCGCGCGCCTTCTTGCGACGTCACTTTGATCTCTCCGGAAGTGGCTCCAGTCCACTGTTTGATTTACCGCCTCGACGACGGCTGGTGCCTCCGCGACTGCTCCGGCGGCCGGCACGCCACGCGCCTCAACGGCCGGACTGCCCACGAGGAAATGCTGCACGACGGCGACGTGATCCAAATCGGCGCCTTCACCTTCGAGGCGCGCCTGCCCGCGTCGCATCCGACCCCTTCCCCCGGCTCCACGCCGGTCGTGGACGATCCCGCAAACGCGCGCGTCAAGCGATTGCTGCGCTCGCGGCGCAACCTCGTCCGCCTGGCCCTGCGATTGCGGGAGCGCGTCCGCCGCGGCGGATTCGTGCCGCCGAGCCTGGCGGAACTGGAACACCATGCCGAATGCCTGCGCGGCTTGCAGCGCGATTACGAAGCGTTGCTGAAGGAGTACGAATCGCGCCTCGCCGAGGTGGAGAAGACCGAGCGCGAACTGTGCGACGAGCGGGCGGCCTTCGAGCGCGAATGCACCGAACGGCGGACGCGGCTGGAAAAGGCGGAACACGACATGGCCCGACGTCAGGCGGAGGCACAGGCGCTGATGAGGCAACGCTGGGAGGAATGTCAGCAGCGTTGCCGGCAGGCCGACCAGGCGCACGCCAAGTTCATGCAAGCCCTGCCGGAACGCGATGCTTCCCTCGGCGCCGCGGTGTCGCAAGAACTGGCTCGGATCCTCAACCGGCGCAGCCAGGAACTGAACTACTTCGCCCGCTATCTGCGGCGTTGCCGGCAACAGGTGCGCGAGCAAGCGCCGGGCCATGCCGAGGAGGAGGCGAAACGCTGGCAAGAGCAGTGTCAGGCGTTGCAGGCCGAGTTGTCCGAGCTGGACGCGCGAACGCGGCAGCGGCAGACGGAACTGGAGTCGGAACGCGACCGGGCGCGCGGCGGGGCCGACGCGCTGGCATCGACGGTGAAGGAACTGCAAGGCATTCACGAATCGCTGCGCCGCGAGATCCACGACCGCGATGTCGCCTTGGAGACGCTGCGCCGGCGGATCGAGCAGCAAGCGGCGCGAGCGAACCTCGAACATTCCGGCAGCTACGAGCGGGAGTTGAACGCCTTCCGTCTGGAGTTGGAGAACGACCGGGAAGAACTGAACGAGCAGATTGGCCAGTTGCAGGTACGGCAGGCGGAGATGGAAGCGGCGGCGCGCGAGGCCGAGTTGCAGATGTCGCGCGAGCGCGCCGTGATCGCGCGCGAGCGGGCCGAACTGACGCGCCTGCGCGACGAGATTCGCATCGCCAAGGACCGCACGGCCCGCGAGGGCGGCCTGCGCGATCGGCTGGCGAACATCCATCGTCTCAAGCAGGAACTCGCTGCCAGCAATTCCTCCTCCGCTCCCGGCGACCAGCTGCGTCCGGCCGCCGCCACGCTGGGACAGTAAGAATCCGTCGGGTTCGTTTCGCCCTGGCGCGGGCATGAAGCGACGATTGTCGCTGCGCCGCCTTTTCCTGTTGTTCCTGGTTTGCTCCGTTCTCTCCAGGCGAGTTTCCTTTCGCCACCGACTTTGCATTTATCGCTTTCCGTTCCTTGGAAGATAAATTAGACGGTACGGTATCCTTGCCGATCTTCCGAACAACGGTCGCGGAGGTTCCCTTGTCATGCGCCGGCTGATTTGCCGGGAGGCTCGGACGCTCCCCTCACGACGGGTTCGGCGATGTCCTGTCGCGCTGCGGCTGGAACGGTTGGAAGAACGTCTGGTTCTGTCCGCCGTCTGGGTGCCGCAAGGTCCCGGCCCGATTCTCCAGGGCCAACCGTCGGGCCTGGAACAACAGGGCAATCCCGATGTCGGCGCCGTCAACGCCCTGGTCGCCGATCCGCACAACGTCAACGTCCTCTACGCAGCCACCACCAGCGGAGGCATCTGGAAGACGACCGACGCTACCGACGCCAATCCCGTCTGGACGCCGTTGACCGACAATCGGCCCAACCTGTCCATCGGCGACATCGCCCTCAGTCCCCTCGATGCCAACACGTTGTACGCCGGCACCGGACACTTCACTAACGGCAGTTTCGGCAGTTATGGTTTGCCGAACGGACCCGAGGGCGACGGCGTTCTGAAAAGCACCGACGGCGGCAATTCCTGGAGCCCCTTGCTCGGCCAGCCCACCCTCACCGGACAAAACATCCGCGCCATCCTGGCCACCGCTGTTACCTCCTCCAGAGGGCAGGTGGTCCTCGCCGGCACGGTCGCCGACCCAGATGGGCCGCCTTCCACGCGAGGCGGCGTCTACCGCAGCTTCGACGGCGGCCAAACCTGGACGCGCATCGCCGGCGCCGCCAACAGCGGATTGCCCGACGGCGACGTCAAGTCTCTCGTCGAGGATCCGACCAACCCCAACATCGTCTACGCCGGCGTCACCGGCCTGGGCGTTTTCCAGAGCGTGGACGCCGGCCAGACCTGGCAAGCGGTCAACGGCAACATCCCCAGCGACATCCTGTCGGCGACCAATAACGTCAAATTGGCCATCAACGCCGGCAGTGGAACCACCACGCTCTTTTTGCTCACCGGCGCCCCTTCGTCGTCGGGAACCCGGCCGGCGGGAGTCAGCCACCTGTTCTACTCCACCAATGGAGGAACCAGCTGGACCGAGATGGACGCCGTGCCGCCGCTCAACGAGGACGACATGGAAGGCAACAACCTTGCCCTGTCGGCCGATCCCAACGCGCCGACCGTGGTATGGGTGACGGGTTCCGCCGCCGACGTCGGCGGCGGCGGCAGGAGCATTGTCTATCGCGGCGATTTCAGCCAGCCCAGCGGCAGTCAATGGAAGGTGGCGGTGTGGACGGGCGCCAACGGCAACCCGCCGGGCGGCAGCGGCAATCAACCCACCATCGTGCATAGCGACGGCCGTTCCCTCGGCTTCGACGCCGCCGGCAATCTGCTGCTCACCAACGACGGCGGCATCTACAAGCTGGTCAACCCCGAGGGAGCGGCCGACCAACGCTACTGGGTCTCGGTCAACGGCACTCTGCAAGACACCGAGTTCTACTCCGTCGCCTACGACTCGATCGATCGCATCGTCGTCGGCGGCGCTCAGGACAACGGCATGGGCGTCCAGCCGCAAGCCGGACAGATCGTCTGGAACACCGGCTTCGGCGGCGACGTGACGCACGTGGCCGTCGATAACAGCGGACCGACCGCCCTCCTGTACGGCATCAACGGCTCGTTCGTCTCGTCGGGCGACTCCCAGTTCTTCCGCGGCGACTTCTCGACCGCCGCCCACAACGTGAACATTCCGGTGAAAATGGCATCCGCGCAAACGCCCAATCAGATCGGCAGCGGCCTGGATGCGAGCGATCAAGCCGTGGACGGCGGCGCTTACATCCCCTTCGTCCTCGACACCGCCGATCCGCAATGGTTGCTGATCGGGTTCAACGGCCTGTACTTCAGCACCGACCAGGGCGACATCCTCACCGACGTGACGCCGGCCGGTGTCAAAGGCCAGTTCACGGCGCTGGCCTTCGGCGGCGCGTCGGGAGGCACGGCGAATCCGAACGCGGCCTTCGCGGGCACGTCGGACGGCCAACTCTTCGTCAGCACCAACGCCGGCACGGCTGGCACCGTCTTCAACCTGGCCGAGACGTTCGCCAAAGGTTCCGTCGTCCGCAGCATCGCCCTCGATCCCAGCGACTGGCACACGGCCTACATCGTGACCACCTCTCCCGACCAAATCGGCCACGTCTGGCAATTGGTCCTCGGCAACGGCCAAGCGGCCCGTCTGACGGAGATCACGGGCAATCTCGACGCGCAGGCGAGCGAGCTGGAGAGCGTCACGGCGGTCAATCCCGCGCCGGGCGTCACGACGTTGGTGGTCGGCGGCCTGGGCACCGGCAGCGGCAGCGTCTTCCGCTCCATCGGCGCCATCGACGGCCCCGCGACGCGGTGGCAACTGCTCGGTTCCGGCCTGCCCAACGTCAACGTCCACGATCTGGTTTACAATGCCGCCGATGACGTGCTGGTGGCCGGCACCTTCGGCCGCGGCGCCTGGACCTTGCCCCACGCCTCGCAAGCGCTCCTGCCCCTTGCCCCTCCCGCGCCGCCTTCGCCTCCGAATGGTCCCTCCGCACCGACGTTCCCGGCGTCGGTGCGCAATCAACTCCTTTTGGACGCACTGCTGTTGCCGAACTTCAGCGACGCGCAGCAACAGGCGTCGCTGGCGCAGCTGTTCGATGCGACGCTGGTGCTGGCGGTCATGCGCTCGCGCTCGGAAACCACCCTATTGATCCAGCAGGAGGCGAGCGTGCTGGTGGACCTGGCCTTGGGCCGGTCGGACGCGGCCATCGCCGACGCCAACGCTCTCGCCGCCAATCCGTTGTACTACACTCGGCTCGGCTACGCGCTCGGCCTGATCGAAGGCGAATTGATTCTCAGTTCCATCGCGGCGAACGGATAGAGGGCAGGATGTTCTGTCGAACCTCGGCCGGAGCGCGGGCGTCCCGCCCGCCGTTTGGCCGTCGAAGTGCGGGCGGGACGCCCGCGCTCCGGCCGGAGCCGTGAGAGTCCGTCACTCCACCGACTGCGGCTGCGGCATGTTCAGCACTTCTTGCAAAAGCGGCGGCGTGCGGCCGAACTTGGCCCGAAATTCCTCGCGCGTCGGCATCAGCCGCACTTGCACCTTCGCCGCGTGGTGTGTGGCGATGGACGCCAGTTGATGCTCGAAGAAGGGATTGCGGAAGCGGTCCAGCACCTGCCGCGCGAACTCCGTCGGACCCTCGACGCGCCCTTCGAGCACCGGCACGATTTCCTCGAAGAGCAGCCGCTCCAGCCACGGCCCCAACTCGGCATCGAGGACGGCGTCGCGCACCGTCTCGAAGCCGCGCGGCCGCGCCTTGATGAGCAGCGCCGTGTGCGCCCCATTGAGGATGCGCACCTTGCGCAGAAAGTACGGCTGCACGTCCGGCGTCCACACCACGGCGGGATGACGGATAAACGGAGTCGTTTTTTGCTGGACGGCCCACAGGGCGTAGGGTTCGCACACCGCCAGCATGGCGTCCTCGGCGCGCAGCGGATGATCGGCGGGTGGATCAACGACGATGCGATCGACCAGCGTATTCAGCCAGACGCATTCGCGCTGGAGCCAGTCCGCCAACGCGGCCGGCATGTTCCAATCGAGGGCCAGTTGCAGCAGCAAACCGCGCAGCAAGTCGGCGTTGTGCTCGCGCAGCTCACACGGAACGATGGTCAACCCCGGCCGGCCCGCCTCGAAGCGTTCGCGCAGCACGGCCAGTAATTTCGCTGGAAACGAGCGCGGCGGAGCATCGTTCGGCTTGTCGCCGGGATCGAGGTTGTAGCCGGACTCCGTTGTATTCGACAGGATGATGCGCAGCTCCGGCGAGCGTGCCAGCGCCCGAACCTCGTCCCACTGCGACGAGGCGACGAGGGCGCGGCTGATGCTCGCGGAGGTTTCGACGCGATCGACCGTGGCTCCGTCCTCGTAGCCGCGCACCGCGACGTGATAGCGGCCGTGCTGCCGGTTGAGCGCCGCCGCCCGGTCGTCGCCGGTCGATTGCACGACGACGACACGGCCGACGGCCTGCCCCTCTTCGTTGGCCTGGTGGATGAACAGATCGGCGAAGGCGCGGAGAAAGCGTCCGGCGCCGAATTGCAGGATGGTTTCGGGAAGTGTGGTCATCAGAAAAACCCATTAACCACAGAGTCACAGAGAACACAGAGAAGAACAGAAGAGAAAAAAGAAAAAGGGAATGCAATCTACTCTTTTTCTTCTTTGTTGTTGGTTTTTTTCTGTGTCTTTCTCTGTGTTCTCTGTGACTCTGTGGTTAGCTCTTTTAGAATCACCAGCGTTCGACCGGCCCGCTGGGCACGCGGATCGGCAGGTTGGCGTCGGGCCAGTCCTGGCCGGCGCGCTGGGCCAGAATAGCGCGGATCTCCTCGACGATGCGCTCGAACACCTCGACGCGCTCAATCATCATCAAGCGTTGCTGGATGTCGCGGCCGGGCCGCAGTACGCGGCAATACCAGTTCGCCACCTTGCGAAACGTCAGGCAGGCGAAGCGCTCGCCCCGATGCTCGACCAGCAGATGAAAATGCCGATCCATGAACGCCAAGCGCTGATGATACGTCGCCGGCGGGCCGGGATCGCCCGTCTCCTCCCAGCGCGTCAGCTGCGCGAAGAACCACGGATTGAGCAGGGCGCCACGGCCGATGGCCACGCCGGCGCAACAGGTCGCGCGCCGCATGTGATCGGCGTCGGCGATGGTCCGCACGTCGCCGTTGCCGAGGATCGGGATGCGCTCGACCGCCTCGACCACGGCGCGAATGCCGTCGAGGTTGACGCCGCCGCCGAAGCCCTGAGCGCGGGTGCGGCCGTGGATCGTCACGGCGGCAACGCCGGCCTTCTCAAACTCGCGCGCGAAGAACGGAGCGCTCAGGTTGTCGTCGTCCCAGCCCAGACGCATCTTGACCGTTACCGGGATGCGCACGCCCTCGACGATGGTGCGGACCAGATCGACGGTGTTGACGGCGTCGCACATCATGGCCGAGCCGCCGCCGCCGCGGACGACCTTGTTGACCGGGCAGCCCATGTTGATGTCCACCGCCGAGACGCCGTAGTCTTCGAGCCACTGAGCGGCGTCGCGCATCTCGGCGGCGTTGGAACCGTAGATCTGCACCGCCACCGGGCGGTCCTCCGGACAGGTCTGGATCAGCTCCATCGTCTTGCGGCTGGCCTGTAACAGAGCACGGGCGTTGACGAGATCGGTCGTCGCCAGGCCAAGACCGCCGAGGGCGCGCACCGCCAGGCGGAACGAAAGGTTCGTGTAGCCGGCCAACGGCGCCAGCAGGTAGCGCGAGGGCAGTTGCACCGATCCAATGCGTAAGGCGGTCATTTGTCTTTCGGCATCACTTCTTGCTGTGGACGAATGGATGCGGCGTGCCTCCCAGCGGGCCGCCCGGCTGCGGCCGCCACAGTACCACGTCCTCAATTTTGCGGGCCAGGGCGAAGTCCTTGTCGGTGATGCCGCCGGCCGAGTGCGTCTTGAGTTTCACCCAGAACGGGACAAGTTACAGGTTGGCGCTGCCTCTTGCCTCTAGTGCCGCAACCACCTGTCCCATAAGAGGTTAGGCTCAACCGCCCTTGACGAACTTGTTGGGCGTGCCTTCGAGCGGCCCACCGGCCGGCGGACGCCACAGGACGGACGCCTCAATCTGCTTGGCGAGCGCGAAGTCCTTGTCGGTGATGCCGCCGGCCGAATGCGTTTTCAGCTTAACCCATAGCTTCGCATAGGTCACGGCCAGGTCGGCGTGGTGGTACGCGGCCTCGCACAGGTAGCCGACCATGTTGACCAGCATCAGCGTGGTCGGCCAGCCATCCGTGGTGTACTTGCGGCGCAGCCAGCCGTCCTCCAGATACCAGCCGGTCAGCCCGTGCTCGGCCAGCTTCGCGGGGATTTCAGCCTCGCTGTAGACGTGCAACTTCTCGTCGGACATTGGAACCCCCTTGCTCTCGTCGCCAGCACCGCCTGCCGGCGGGACTGCATTCGGGAACGGCGTTCCACTGGCATGCGGGGAATGTCATTGTAGCTGTTGCTTTTCTACGAAGCGCGGCTCGCTCGGGGAAGTTGACCGGCTGGTGACGGCCCACCCGTTCGCTCGGTTCGGTCGGTATGCCTGTCCTTCACCCTCCAGAGCAACGCTTGCCTCGTTGCAACTCGTGTCGCAAGGGGCGAGGGGCAGCTGTCGGCGGCTTGCTTATAGGAGCGACCAGCCAGCCTACTGAACGGCTCTTGCTGAGGAAAATCCCTTGCCGAGCCTGTTGACATCCTGCCAGAGAAGAGGAACGCGACTGAGGAGGAGCATGCCGAACGTGAGCAGAGGAGGGGGCGATGGGCGATGAAGCCGGTTCGAGCGCTTCTGGCATCTCCGAGTACCGGCCACGGAAGGACGAGTGCGCGAGCTTGTTGTTGAGCGCCTCATGCCCGTTTAGAATAGCCCGAATGAACAACGAGGTTCGGCCCAAGGTGACAAAACTACATGCCCACCGAAGACCCAGTAATCGGAGCCGTCCACGGGCCGAGGCGGCGGTGGTCCTGGCTGCTCAAGGGCTCCTTGGTCGCCGTCTTCCTGCTCCTGACGGCCGGCCTAAGTGGGTTCGACGCGCGCTACCTGCTCCTTCAGGAGGGGATGTCGCAATCCCGGGTTGAGATGCTAATGGGAAGGCCCGACTACTACGACCTCTACATCGACCCCCTGGACGACGCGGAAGCGCCGGCATGGTTCTATGATTACGGCCGCACGGAGGTCATTGTGGTGTGGAACCTCGATGGAAGAATCCACAAGAAGGTCTTCCTTCAGTCATTCTGGTGACCGGCGGCCCGGTCTTGATGGGAACGCTGTCGCCGCTCAAGCGGCCCGAGGGCGGGCAGCGCTTGGCGGTGGGCGGCCGGGCACTCCCAAGAGAAATGTTGAGGGACTCCGTCCGACAGCCCTGGCCATACAAGACCGAAGGAAGTTTTGGGGATGGGACAACAAATCCCTGGTCGGTCACATCCTAGCCGACTTCTGGCCGGTCGTGAAGAAGCTCGGGTCGGCGACGGAGGGAAGCCATGTCCTCCATGAAGCCGGTTTATGCTCTCGTCCTGCTCGCATCCCTCGGCTGCCGGCGGGTCGAGCCGATTCCATCCCCCGACGATTCGTCCCTGAGGGGCGGCCCCACGGCATTCGACGGTTCCAAGCCCGGGGACGAGCGGGAGGTCGCCGCCGTCAAACTCTGCTGGTGTCCGCCGGGCCGGTTCATCATGGGCAGTCCGCCGGACGAGCCGGAGCGGCGGCCGGGCGAGGACCAGGTCGAGGTGACCCTGACCTGGGGCTTGTGGATGGCCAAATACGAGACGACTCAGGGGCAGTGGAAGCGGGTCGTGGGGAAGCTGCCGGGAGAGCTAACGGCGGAGTTGCCCGAGGGGGATGACTACCCCGTGGGCAACGTCAACTTCGCGGAGGCGGAAGCGTTCTGTCAGAAGCTCACTGAACTCGGCCGCCAATCCGGCGAACTCCCGATGGGCTGGGAGTTCCGGCTGCCGACCGAGGCGCAGTGGGAGTACGCCTGCCGGGCCGGAACGACGACAGCCACCGCGTTCGGGGAGAAGCTCAGCAGCAAGCAGGCGAACTTCAAGGGGAGAGCTTACAACGGGGCTGAGCCGGGGCCATCGCTCGGCCGTGCAGCCAAGGTCGGCAGTTACCCGGCCAACGCCTGGGGGCTGCACGACATGCACGGCAACACCTTCGAGTGGTGCCGGGACTGGTATCACCCCCGCCTGCCCGGCGGGGTCAACCCGGACCTCCACGACGCCCCCGCCACGTCGCGGGTCCGGCGGGGCGGGGGGTGGACCGACGACGGGTGGCCGTGCCGGTCGGCCTTCCGGCTCCGGTTTGAGCCGGAGCGGCGGTACGACCATATCGGCTTCCGCGTGGCGGCCGTTCGCCCGTAGCCGCCAGAAGCCGGCCCAGGAGCGGTCACCATGCTGGGCTAAGTAAGCGGCCTTCGACCGCCTATGGACGGACCCCGAGGTAGAGTTTTAGGAGACCGGAGTGCAAACGCCGCACATCGCTGCGCCCTCCATCCCTGGTTCGGTCAGCCCGTTTTATGTCAAACCCTGCCAGGTTCATCCTGCCAGGATGTTCTCGATGCTCTTGATGGTGATACCGCCCCGGCAAAGTTTCAACCTCCTGTTCAGCGTCGCTTCCGGCGGCAAGCTCGCATCCTGGCGTTCGGTGAGGGCACTCATAGGGGCTCCGGCAGAAGCGGAGGTCGAGCGACTCGCTGAACTGGCCGACGATTGTACCTGAGTCTGGTTCATCACCGCGGCCGGATGATTCTGCCAGATAGGCTCCGACCCGGGCCTGGCCGCCCTCCGGGCGGACGGGCGGTCCCTCGCTGTACTCTTGGCCACCAACGCAGACTGAGCAGCGAGCCTGCATGATGGCAAATAACAAAAGTAGCCAGCAACCGATACTTGGCGCACCCATGCCGTATCCCCTGATGTTACTCCACTGGTTATGTCCCTCTCGATTCGATTGAGTGCCTGCCAGGGCCGAGCGGCACGAAACCGAACCAGTCTGAAGGATACTAACCCAAGACAGAGCACGCCGCCCACATGCCTTACGATTTTTTGCCTGCAAGGTCGGGACGCTGGGGATTGCACAGCGAGCAGAGCAGGCATCTCCCACGGGCGAGGCGTGGTCCTATGCCTCACGGACGCCGTTTTGCCGCTATCTCAACAGCAGCAAGACCTTGCGTTGGGGCGGGCACTGCCAGATAGAGGTACATATAACACATAGATGGAGGTGTGTGAGGGGTATTAAGTACTTACCTTGTGCTGTCGTATCTCCTTTAGCGCCCGGTGGAGCGTGCGTTTGCTTAACCCCTTCCTCTTGGCCTTCTTGACCAAGTCCTTCGTGATGCCCTCGGCGCCCTGCTCGCTCAGCCAGCTAACGGCCTTCTCCAGGGCAGGGCTTGGCTTATTGCGGGGATGGCAACGGCGGGCGGTGTCCTGCTCGCGGGCCTTCCGGCTGGCGGCCTGAGCAGCGGCGTGGGCCTCGTGGGCGGTCAGTGGTGGGGTGATTACCTCGACCTCCTCAGCCTGCGCGAGCGTCAGCCTGCGACCTTGCGGGGAGGCAATCCGTAGGGACCGCGCCTCAGCCCCGCGCTTCCGCAGCAGAGAAGCCAGCCGAAACTCATCGAAGACGACCTTCTTGTTGGTAGCGACGTTGGACGGGGTGGCGAGAACCACAACCTTGCCGGCCCAGTCGATGGCGTCCAACTCGGGAACGAGGTCAAAAGTGTGGTCATGTTTGACTATCCCTGCCCACAGGTCCGGCAGCAGGTTAATATAAGAAGCACCCGCCGGAGCGCAGTCCACGCCAACAAGCACCTCCCGGTCGCCCGGCCGGATGTTGACTTCGATGCTGCGAGCCGACCTCGGACGCAGTTTGCTGCCGCGCGGCCCCTCCCGGGCGGCGGCTGCTTCGAGTTTGTGAACCAGGGCCTCGAACGGCCAGGGAGGCGCACACCGCTCATTCCACTCCAGCAAGAGAGGAAGCGCCTCCTCCACGGCGAGGCCGAAATCGCGGACCAGCAGACACGCGGCGTAGAACGTCTGGCGGTCGCCTGCTTCGCCCTCGACGGCTGCGGACACCTTGCGCAGGTAGGAACGGGCCTTTTGGGCGGCCTCACCCGCCGGTAAGGGCAACAGGTCGGGAGCGGCACCCTTCTTCAGCGACGAGGGACGGCGCCGACGCGGGGGGCGGTTCGCGTCCTCCCAACGCGAGTTGCGGCCATCGAAGGCGGAGGCGAAGCGGGCGACAGCTGTGAGTAGTTCCTGATACCCGAGTACGGCTGGCTCCTTGAAGGAGTGCCAGACGCGCCTCTCCCGCTTGCTGCCATCCTTGCTCGTCCAGACCGAGGCTGGGACCACCGCCTGTGTGCCCGTCCCACGGCACTCCACCACCATGTCGCCGTGCTGCCGCCCTCGCGCGAACTGGGCCGTTCGTGGCCCACCCATGCCACCGGCGCAGGTCGCCGTCCACGCCGCCGGAATGTCCACGACCTTGTACCATCGGTGGCTGCGCGGCTTGCCGAGGCGCCCCTCCTCCATGCCCGTGCCGGGCAAGTAGCGGTCAGCCTCGGTGAGGGCCTGCGTACAGTCGATGTCTACGCAGACGATGTCGCCGCTCAAGCGGCCCGCGATGATGCCCAGACTGTCGGAGGGTCCGAAATCGTCGGCTGACAGGCTGAAGCAATTCCAACGGCGATAGGTCGGCGTCTTCTCGCCGGGGCGTAGTCGGCAAACGGCGAGGCCGCGCCGGCGATACTCAGCTGCCCATTCTCGGATGCACTTCATCTCCTGCTCACTCCTCAGGTGGAAAGATGTCCTACCTGTAATACACGCGGTCGGGAGGAGCCGGCACGGTGTATCATCCCGTAGCGAGACGAGAGTGTGGGAGATGAGCAAGATGATGGATTTGGTTTCGATTCGATTACCGCGTAAGATGGTCGAGCGTCTTCGGGTGCTGGCCCGGTTGGAGGCCGTGCGTCGGAACGCCACCGTGACGTGGTCGGGGCTGGTCAGGGAAGCTATCGAGATGCGGCTGGCCGCCGAATCACAGCCGCAGAATGCGGTCGGGAGTACGCAGTAGACCTCCACGAAGCCGCGGCCGTTTCGATTTTTCTCACGGCGCTGAACGCTCACACTGCCAGGTGCGATGGGCCGCCATGTGTAACGGCCGACATCCCGCTGCTGGATGCCATCGAGCCGGACTGCCTGCGGACTGCACTCTCGTGAAGAGGCGTAAAACCCTTGTCGCCGGGATTTGCTGGCCCTCATCGTATGGAGGTCGCTGAGTCGGGACCAGCCAGCGCGAGGTGAGAGACTCTCCTCCTGCTCAGGCTCAGTGCTGCCGGGACCGAAACACCGGGCTTGGTGACTTTTGACTGAAATCGGAAGAAGTCATTCATTTTGCACCGTGACGTGGTCGAAGGTCGCACAGGACATTCCCAGACGGCCCAAGTCTCGGTCTCCGCGGGCGACGTAGGCCGGGCATTCAGCGTTCGGGCTCTTTATTAGACATATTGTCTAATTTTTCGCCGGGACTTTTTTCCTATCTCTCCCCTCGTCCGGTGTAGTTATCACTGGCCCCTCAGGGAGACCTGCTGGCCATCGTGGTCGGCCCCTGATAGGCAGCCCATCCAGAGAAACCGCCATGACATCGAAGTTGCTTACGCGCGCCGAGGTCGCACACATCCTTTCGCTCAGCCTGCGCAGCGTGGACCGCCTCCGTGCCCGAGGTATCCTCCCCGCCGTGAAAGTCTTGACCACCGTGAGGTTTCGTGAAGACGACGTGCGTAGGCTCATCGACCCTGGCAAGTAATTGGCCGATAGACCTCCCTGCGTAAGCGTTCACAGGTCGAGGGTGACAAGCGTACAGGCAGGCCGACCCTTGAGCGACACTTGCCCCGCCTGGAAGGGGCGAATTCCTGCACCGGTTTCTCGCTTTTAGAGCGGCCAGGATTTCGGCAACGGGGACAAGGCGTCGAAGCCGGAGGTAGCGCTAAGGGCGGTCATCCGGCAGGGTAGCCGATGCACTTCGGCGCCGAGAGGCGGCGGCGCAGGTCTTACTTCTGTTCCCGCAAAAATGGAGTGAAAGTGATGCCGACCAACAGCCCTTCCGGCGAGATGAAACGGCTAACGACTTGTCCCCACGGTTCTTTCTTGTTCTTAACAAGCATTTGATATCCGCTCGATTCGAGGGCCGCGGTTGCCTCTTCGACACTGTCCACATCGAACTCAAGCCATGCCTGCGGGGCAGGAATGTTCGCCGGCCACGAATCTTCGCCAAAACAAGATTGCGCCGCTTGCGAAAGCGGCCACAGCGCGAAACTCTTTGCGCCCGGAACAGCTTCGGTGTGCAGGTAGCCGCCGGCCTCCTCTTTGAAAGGAATGCCGAGGGCATCGTGGTAGAGCTTGCGACTCTCTCCCGTGTCGCGAACGATGGGACCAAAACCTGCGATGAATAGAACCCTAACGTTCCCGGAACCCTGCATGGCGTCTCCTCTTGCTGAATTGAAGGCGGTAACGCCCACTGTACCCAGCTGTCTATTAACGTAGCTACATCAATCGTATGCATTCATGGGGTAAGACAGTGTGGGCGCGCACTATCACTCAGTCGCCATCGTCCAGCAGGCGTTGCGACAAATACGGTCGATACTCGGCTCCTGGCGTTGCTGCTTGGCGCAGACCCCTTTCCTTGCGGCTTCCTTCACCATGCCTTGGCGTCGCTGACTTCCCGGCTTTCGCAGCCTTGCATCCCCACCACCCACACGCACGGCTCCTACCTCACTAAGAGCGTTCGGAAAAAATGAGCCAATGGCACGCTGGCTGCGGCCTTCTCCTTTGGACGATCTTATCCCCAGTCAAGGGAGGAGGAGCGATGAAACCCCTGGTTACCGACGCCTTGTGGCAGCACCTCGAAACCTTGCT
>DATBGU010000396.1:0-25246 GCA_036557825.1 Gemmataceae bacterium | reverse complement strand
GTCTGTGCGGGCGGGACGCCCGCGCTCC
The DNA here is from genome assembly GCA_036557825.1 of Gemmataceae bacterium. GTDB lineage: Bacteria > Planctomycetota > Planctomycetia > Gemmatales > Gemmataceae > JAJPHU01. The sequence continues at coordinate 25,218 of DATBGU010000396.1, read as the reverse complement.
GGAGCGCGGGCGTCCCGCCCGCACAGACGCCAGCGAGCCATCCTTTCAATACGGAAACGTCGCATCCATCGGCGCCGCAGCCAGTTCAATTAGGAAATCGCCCAGGCGCTCGGTCAGTACGTCCATCAGCTGACGGCCCTTGTCGGCGGAGGCCATCTTGGGATCGCCCAACCCTGTGTTGGTGCTGACGAGGTGCCACGGCCGCGTGATGCTGATCCAACCGCGATTGATCGCGTCGAAACGCGACGGCTTCGCCGCTCCGTCGTCCGCCAATTCGGGACGGAGAAGATCGGGAAAGAAGGCCAATCCCAGGCTCGTCTCGACCTCGTCGGCGTGTTCGCCGGGCTGATCGAACAGCCCCGGATAAACGTCGCGGGCCATGCGGAACCAGTCGCAGACGCACAAAAACACGCCGCTGCGATGGTGCAGTTCGCGCGTCAGCGGCTTCAGTTCGTTGCCGCCGTGTCCGTTGAGCAGAACGAGCTTGCGCACGCCCTGCCGCTCCAGAGAATCGACGAGGTCGGTGAGCAGATGGAGCAGCGTCGTCGGCGTGACGCTGCACGCGAGCGCGCCGGGGATGTTCAAATGATTGGTGTTCACTCCATACGGAATGGCCGGCAGCAGCGCCACCCGCGCGCCGGCCTGATAGGCACGGTCGCAGGCGCGCTCGGCGATGGCTTCGACCTGCAACGTATCTGTGCCGTAGGGCATGTGCAGATTGTGCGGCTCCGTCGCGCCGAAGGGCAACACCGCCGCCTGCCAGCGCTGTTCCCGAACGAAGGCGTGCGTCTGCTCCGCCAGAATGCTCTCACGCATGAAAAAAAGTCCTGATCCGATGTCCACTGAAACGAATGCTACTCCGTCGCGGCGGGAGCAAACTCGCGCCGACCGCGATTGGGCCGAGTTGATATAATACACACTCCCCGCCTGGAGATGATTTATGCAACGGCCTGCAGCGCCAGCGGTGACGCCACTGGATGATTCCTCCCTGTATTTCAACCGGGAACTGAGTTGGTTGGAGTTCAACCGCCGCGTCCTGGAAGAAGCACAAGATCCTTCCGTGCCCCTCCTGGAACGGTTGAAGTTCCTGGCCATTTTTGAATCGAACCTCGATGAGTTCTTCATGGTCCGCGTCGGCGGCTTGCAGCAGAAGGTGCAAGCCGGCATCGCCTACGGCTCCGGCGCCGATCGTATGCCCGTCAAGGACCAGCTGGAGCGCATCGGCCTGATCGTGCGCGAAATGATGGATCAGACCTATCGCTGCTTGATGGAGGACGTGCGGCCGGGCCTAGAGCGCGAGGGCATCATCCTTCTGGCGCCGAACGACCTGACGGAGACGCACCGCAAGCACCTCGCCGAGGTGTTCCGCCGCCAGGTGTTCCCCGTGCTGACGCCGTTGGCCGTCGATCCGGGCCACCCGTTTCCGCACCTGCTCAACAAGTCGCTCAACCTGGCCGTCATCCTGCAGCGACCGGGCAGCCCCGAAAAACTGTTCGCCGTCGTGCAGGTGCCCAGCGTGCTGCCGCGCTTCGTGCAGTTGCCCTCCGAGCCGGGTCCGACGCCGCGCCACGTCTTCACGCCGTTGGAAAACGTCATCCGCATGCACCTGGCGGAACTGTTCCCCGGCATGGAGATTGAGCACGACACTGTCTTCCGCGTCACGCGCAACAGCGATTTCGAGATCGACGACGACGAGGTCGAGGATCTGCTCAAGACCATCGAGGAGGAAGTGCGCAAGCGGCGACGCGGTGCGGCGGTCCGGCTGCAAATCGAATCCGATGCGCCGGTCGAGGTCGAGCAGTTCCTCATGACTGCTCTCGATCTGGACCCGACCGACGTTTTCCGCCATCCCGGCCTGCTCGATTTGACGGGCCTGTTTCAGATCCACGGCTTGCCGGGTTATCCGCACCTGCGCGATCCGCAATTCGTGCCGCAGCCGGTGCCGGAGTTCGTGCAGGCCACCAATCTGTGGACGGCGATCCGCACGCGCGACATCCTGGTTCACCACCCTTACGAGTCGTTCGCTCACGTCGTCGATTTCATCGACGCGGCCGCCAACGATGAGCGCGTGCTCGCCGTCAAGCTGACGCTGTACCGCACCAGCAGCGATTCGCCGGTGGTGCGGGCCTTGCAGCGCGCCGCCGACAACGGCAAGCAGGTGACGGCCGTCATCGAACTGAAAGCGCGGCTCGACGAGGAACGCAACATCGTCTGGGCGCGCGAGCTGGAAAAGGCTGGTGTCCACGTGGTATTCGGCTTCATCGGCCTCAAAACGCACTGCAAGGTGGCGCTGGTGGTGCGCCGCGAGGACGACGGCATCCGCCGTTACGTCCACCTGGCCACCGGCAACTACAATCCGCAGACGGCCCGCATCTACACCGACCTCGGCTACTTCACCTGCAACGCCGATTTCTGCGAGGACGCCTCCGCCCTGTTCAACTACTTGACCGGCTACTGCGAGTTGCCGCAGTGGCGCAAGCTGGTGGTGGCGCCGAGCCGCTTGCAGGCGTTCATGATCGAGAAGATCCAACGCGAGACCGCCTTGCAGCAGGGCGGCAAGGAAGGGCGCATCCTCGCCAAGATCAACGGCATCCTGGAACCGGCCATCGTGCAGGCGCTGTATCGCGCCAGCCAAGCCGGCGTGCGCATCGACCTGATTTGTCGCGGCATCTGCTCGCTGCGTCCCGGCGTGCCGGGCGTCAGCGACAACATTCGCGTCATCTCCATTGTCGATCGCTTTCTGGAACACAGCCGCATCTTCTACTTCGGCAATGACGGCGATCCGCAGGTGTATATCGGCTCGGCCGACTGGATGGACCGCAACCTGAGCCGGCGCGTCGAGGTGGTGTTTCCGATCGAGCCGCCGGAGCTGAAGCAAAGGCTGATCCGCGAGATGCTGGCCACGTCATTGGCCGACAACGCCAAGGCGCGTCTGCTGCTTCCCGACGGCAGTTATCAGCGCATCACGCCGACCGAGCCGCAAATGCGCGTCCGAAGTCAGGAGCGTTTCCTAGAGATCGCCGCCCAAAACGCTTCGCGCTCCCTGGTGGAAACGGCGCCGCCTCCTATTCCGTTCGTGGAGTCGCGTCCCGCGAGCACCCGCCGGCACCGCAAACGGCAAACAAGTTGATACGCGGAGAAACTTAGGCGAGCCGGGAGCGTCAGCGACCGGAGCTACCATGCGCGACATCGTCGGCAAGTTGGCCGGGTTGCTGGCGTCGCTGGCCTGCTTGATCGCACCGCTGCGGGCTGCCGAGGAAGCGTGGCGTCCCGACGGCCGGCACCTGCGCGGCCGGCTCACGCTCGACCGAGGCGAATTGCACTTCACGCCCCGTGAGGGTGAGGAAGCACCCCTCGCTCGTTTCACTCGCGTCCGCTTCGCGGATGCGTCGCCGACGCCCTTCCGCGCCGGCGGCGGCCGGCGCGTGCGTCTGCGCGACGGACAGATAATTACTGGTCAGATCGTCGGACTCGACAAGGACACCCTGACGCTGCGCACCGCCTGGGCGGCGCGGCTCGAACTCCCGCGCATCGCCGTAGCGTCGGTCGATCCGTTGCCGGGTTGGCGCATCGTCGCGGAGGAGAGGTTCCGCGACGGAGCCAAGGAACTGACGCATACGCTGGCGAATCCGCTGCGCGCCGGTCGATTCGGCGTCAATTTTCAGCAGCGCGGCACGGTGGAATTGTTGTTTCAGCAGGGGGATCGTTCGCGGCGCGTGACGGTGACGATTGCCGACAAGGGCGAGAACTATGAGGTGGATGCGGGCGGATTGAAGGGCACGGCGCGGGCCGTGGCGCGAACGCCGGGTTGGCATCGGCTCATCGTGGGTTTCACGAAACGATCGCTGCGAGTCACTTGCGATGACGAGGTGCTGTGGTACAACCTCGAACAGGGACCGGACGCCGCGCTCAAGCAAGTGACAATCCGTTGTCAGCAATCTTCCAACGGGGCCGACGATTGGGAGGAGTTCTGTCTGGAGCGCGCCGTCAAGGAGTATCCGCGACCGCTCGTCGATTCCGAACAGGACGAGATCCAGCTGGGTGACGGCGATCAATTATTTGGCCGAATCCTGAAGGCGGATCGACATACGCTTGAGATCGAGGGGCGATTCGGAAAGCGCTCCTTGCCCTGGACGGCGGCGGCGGGCTGCACGTTCCGCCGTCCCGCCGACCCGCCACGGAGGAATCAGGCAGCGAACGTGCGTTTGCTGGTACGTTCGGGTTTGTGCCCCGAGGCTGACGTGCTGGAAGGCATGGTGACGGCCCTGGACGAGCGGCGCTTGACCTTGCGGCACGTGCTGCTCGGCGAGTTGACGTTCGAGCGCGGCCGCGTGCGCGAACTGCGCCCGCTGGCATCGAAGTGATTGTAAACAGCGGGGGCGTGCATTACCCTGTAGGTCAGGCTTTCCAGCTTGACATGCGGAAAAGGTCAGGCTGGAAAGCCTGACCTACGAACAAGGAGCGACCCGTGACAAGACGTGCTTTTTTTCCTGTTGTGCTGGCCGCTATCCCCCTCGCCTGGCCGGCTATCGCTCGCTCGGCGGACGAAACCGGCGTCGATCCGCAGCAGATGAAAGAGGTGCTGGAGCGGGCGGCCGACTATCTGAAGTCGCATCAGGAGGCGGACGGTAGTTTTTCACCGAAGCTCGCCGGACCGGGCGTGACGGCCATCGTCGTCGCCGGCATGTTGCGCTGCGGGTTCCGCTCCGATGATCCCGTGGTACGGCGCGGCCTGGCTTATCTCGAAAAGAACGTCAAGAAGGACGGCGGCATTTACGACAAGGGGCTGGCCAACTACACCACCAGCGTCGCCGTCATGGCCCTGCAAGAGGCCAACAAGGACGGCAAGTACGACGCCATTATCAAGAACGCCACGGTCTATCTCAAAAAGCTGCAATACGACGTGGAGGAGAGCGATGTCAAGTTCGGCGGCGTCGGCTACGACGGCAAATCGCGCCCCGATCTTTCCAACACGCAGTATTACATCGACGCTCTCATCGCGGCCGGGGTGCCCAAGGACGATCCCGCCCTCCAACGGGCACTGAAGTTCGTCAGCCGCTGTCAGAACCTGCCCGGCGAAACCAACGATCAGCCGTTCGCCAAGAAGACGACGGCCGAAGACAAGGGCGGCCTGGTGTACGTTCCCGACTCCGACGACAAGCGGCACAAGACGCCCGAAGGCGGCCTGCGCTCGTTGGGAGCGATGACCTACGGCGGACTCAAGAGCTTCCTTTATGCCGGCGTCAAGAAGGACGACCCGCGCGTCAAGGGCGCGGTGGACTGGATTCGTCGCCACTACACGCTCGACGAGAACCCCGGAATGGGACAGGCGGGGTTGTTCTATTACTACCACACCTTCGGCAAGGCGATGGCGGCGCTGGGCGAAGACCGCTTCGAGGATGCCAAGGGTACGAAGCACGATTGGCGGCGCGAACTGTTCGAGACGCTCAAGAAGCGCCAGCGCGACGACGGCAGTTACATCAACAAGGAGGACAAACAATTCGGCGAGGCCGACCCGAACCTGGCGACGGCCTTCGCCCTGCTGGCGCTCAGTTATACGAAGCCGCCCAAGAACTAACAGGAGAACCCATGCAGCGCTTCGCGATGGTGATACTTGTTTGTCTATGCCTGACGATGCCGGTTCGGGCCGCCGACGTTTTCGATCACTACGTCAATCCCGTTCTGGCGCGCGTGGTCGAGGCGAAGGAGACAAAAGAGATCAAGGAACTCACGCCGGCGTTGATCCTCGCCAACGATCGCGTTCTACCGCGCACCACGGCAGCGTTTGTCGTCGTCAAGACGAACTCCGGACGCTACGCCAAGCTCCTCGTGCAGGTGGCGCGGCAAAAGATCGACGCCGAGCGCAACACGCCGATCCTACTCATTGATCGCTACGTCACCTACAAGGAGGGCGAGGAGCGCGCCGTGCAGGCTGAGGGCAAGAGTTTGTCGCTGTTTCCCGGCTTTCGCCTCAGTCTCGATCTGGGGCAAATCGTACCGGACGAACTCGGCGGCGATCTGCGCTTCGTCGTCAACGACGGCGAGCCGCACACCGAGCCGGTGGGCAAGGCGCAGTTGTTCCTCGTCACCAAACTGCTCCCGGACGCGGCGCCGAAGAAGGGTGCGAAATTCGTACCCGGCGAGACGTTCGAGCCGAGTTGGTTCAACGGCACGTATCATCTCAGCAGCGACGGACGTCGCTCCGGCAAGTTGACCCTGAAAGTCGAGGAGAACGGTTCCATCAGCGGCTCTTATTATTCGGACAAGGATGGTGCGAAATACGAGGTGCGCGGCAAGCTCGGCATGCCAAAGCACTCAATTCAGTTCACCGTGAAGTTTCCGCGCTCGGAGGAGTCATTCCAGGGTTGGCTGTTCACCGGCAACGGACAGGTCATCGCGGGCACGTCGCGCTTGCAGGAGCGCGAGGCGGGGTTTTACGCCAAGCGCGTGGAGGAATAGGCCTGCTTGCGGCTTGCGGGCGGGACGCCCGCGCTCCGGAGCGCGGGCGTCCCGCCCGCAAGCCGCAAGCGCCGCTCAATCCGCCGAGCCGAGCGTCGCCTGCACTTGCGTTTGCTTGTCGTCGCGGAGGATAGTCAGCGTCACCGTATCGCCGACCTTGTATTTTTCCAGAACATCGAACAGGTCGTTGGCCTTCTCGATCGACTTGTCATCGATGGCCACGATGACATCGCCCAGGGTGATGCGGCCGGAGCGCGTCCGTCGTGTTGGCCGCAACCCCGCCTTATCGGCCGGGCCATCGTGGTAGACGTTCAACACCACCGCGCCGTTCTCCACGCCCAACTCGTGGGCATTCTGGTCCGCCAGGAGACGGACGCCCAGACCGGGGCGCTCCAGCTTGCCCTTTTTGATGAGTTGCGGCACGACGCGATTCACCTCGTCCACCGGCAGGGCGAAGCCGATGCCGGCGCTGCTGCCGGAGGGGCTGTAAATCGCCGTGTTGATGCCGATCAGCCGGCCTGCGCTGTCCAGCAGCGGACCCCCGGAATTGCCGGGATTGATGGCGGCGTCGGTCTGAATCACGTTCTTGATGGTGCGCTTCGTTACCGATTGAATCTGGCGGTCCAGGGCGCTGATGACGCCGGTCGTCAGCGTCAGATCGAGTCCGAACGGGTTGCCGATGGCATAGGCCATTTGCCCGACCTGCAAGTCGGAGGATTTGCCGACCAGGATCGGCGCGAGCTTGTCCTTGGGCGCGTCGATATGCAGAACGGCCAGATCTTTGTCGGGCGCGGCGCCGACGAGGGAAGCTCGAAACGTCGTATGGTCGGCCAGCGTCACGTGGGCGGCGCCAGCGCCTTTGATGACGTGATAATTCGTGACGATGTGGCCGCCCTGGTCCCAGACGAAACCCGAGCCGGTGCCCTCCGGCACTTCCTGGACATTGAGGCTCCACTCGTCGCGCTGTACCGCCAGCGACGTGATGTGGACGACGGAGGGTTTGACGGTCTTGTAAATGTCGATGTTGGTCTTCTCGATGTCGGCCAACTTGCCGCGCGGCTCGACGGGGCGCGGCACGCCGTAGACGTTGCGCGAATCCGCCTCCTGATGGGCCTTGTACTCGCGCCACAGCATCGTCCCGAGAAAGAGAAGCGCGCACAGCGCCAGGACCGTCAGAACGGGAATGATCCAGGGAGAGACGGCGCGAGGAGAGCGCTCGTGGGTCGGCGACTGCGGGCGGGTCCAGGTGTAGTGATCGTCAAACGCCATCGGATACCTCGGAAGGACGATGCAAGGGCGAGGAAATGCTCCTCTATGTAGCAGTATTCGGGTGCATGGGCGAGGTTGACAAGGGGTTGCTCTCTTGCCAGCCCGCAGCGCCAGCAAGGGACATCCTTGCTGGCGCTGCGGGCTGGTAGGAATATGTCACCCGACCGGCATGGGGTGGAGTCGCTCGGCCACTCCCGGCAGGGCGGCAGACAACACGTCCTCGATGCGTTCGGCGAGCGTGAACTGCATCTCGTCGCGCACATTGTCGGGCAGTTCGCGCAGATCCATCTCGTTATCGCGCGGCAGGATCACGTGACGGATGCCGGCGCGGCGCGCGGCCAGCACCTTCTCCTTGATGCCGCCGACCGGCAGCACCAAGCCCGTCAGCGTGATCTCGCCGGTCATGGCCACATCGTTGCGTACCGAGACGCCGGTGTACAGCGAAGTCAGCGCCGTCGCCAGGGCGACGCCGGCCGAGGGGCCGTCCTTGGGGACGGCGCCCGCCGGGACATGGACATGCACGCCACTGTGATGGAAGAGATCCGCGTCGATGCCCAACTCGTCGGCGTGCGACCAGACGAACGACTGGGCGGCGCGGGCCGATTCCTTCATGACGGCGCCGAGTTGTCCGGTCAGCCGCATGCCTCGGCCTTGACGCAGCAGGGTCGCCTCGACGTAGAGGACATCGCCGCCCGCTTCCGTCCAGGCCAACCCGGTGGACACGCCGGCGGGCAGTTCCTTGCGGAAATGCTCCGGCCGCACGCGCTCAGGTCCGAGCAGATCCGTCAGATCCTCGGCGGAAACAGTCACCGGCTCGGTGTGGTTCTCGGCGAAGCGCCGCGCCACCTTGCGGGCCACGCGGCCCAGAGTGCGTTCGAGATTGCGCACGCCGGCCTCGCGCGTGTAGCGGCCGATGATTCGCCGCAGCGCTTCCGGCTCAATCTTCAGTTGCTCCGGCTTCAGGCCGGTTTCCTTCAGCTGGCGGGGCAGCAGAAAGCGCTCGGCGATTTGCACCTTCTCCTCCTCGCTGTAGCCGGACAGCCGAATGATCTCCATGCGGTCCAAGAGCGGCCGCGGGATCGTGTCCAGCGTGTTCGCCGTCGTGATGAAAAACACCTTCGACAGATCGAACGGCAGATCGAGGTAGTTGTCGCGGAACTGGTGGTTCTGGGCCGGGTCGAGGATCTCCAGCATGGCGCTGGCCGGATCGCCGCGATAATCGCGGCCCAGCTTGTCGATCTCGTCGAGCATCAGGACCGGGTTGCGTACGCCGGCGCGGCGGATCGCCTGCAACAGCCGGCCCGGCATGGCGCCGATGTAGGTGCGGCGATGGCCGCGCAGCTCCGCCTCGTCGTGCATACCGCCGAGGCTCATGCGCTCGAACTTGCGGCCCAACGACCGCGCGATCGACTGGCCCAGCGACGTTTTGCCGACGCCCGGCGGGCCGACCAGGCACAGGATCGGCGCCTTGGCCTCCGGGTTCAGCTTCAGCACGGCCAGGTCTTCGAGGATGCGGTCCTTGATCTCGCTGAGGTCGTAGTGGTCCTCATCCAGGACCTGCCGGGCGTGGGTCAGGTCGATCGCGTCCGTGGTCGTCTTCTTCCACGGCAGTTCGAGAATGAAGTCGAGATAGGTGCGGATCACCTGATAATCGGGGGCGGCTGGCGGCAGGCGTTCGAGGCGATTCAATTCGCGCTCGGCTTCCTTGCGAACGTCGTCGGGCAGGTCGGCCTCGGTCAGCCGGCGGCGCAGTTCGTCCGCCTCCGCCTTTTCGGGGTTCTTCTCGCCGAGTTCCTCCTGAATGGCCTGCATCTGCTGGCGCAGCATGTACTCGCGCTGCTGTTTGGTCATCTCCGTTTCAGCGGCCGTGCTGATCTTCTTGCGCAGCTCCAACACCTGGACTTCGTGTCCCAGGTAGCCGTGCAGCAGGCGCAGCGCATCGGCGCGCGTCGGCGCTTCGAGCAAGGCCTGCTCGCGGGCCACGTCGAGACTGAGCATCGAGCCGAGCATGTAGGCGAAGCGCAGCGGATCTTGCGTCTGGGCCACTAGCTGCTGGATGTTGACCGGCACTTGCACCTGCGCCAATTCCAACACGCGGGCAGACAACTCGACGACGGCGCGGTACATCGCCTCCACTTCGGTGCCGCCGTCGGTCGGTTCGGGCAGCGGCTGCACGCGTGCCTTGAGGAACGGCTCGGTCTGCTCGGCCTTCAGAAGCGTGACACGCTCGACGCCCTGGACGATCAGCTCGATGACACCCTCGCCGCGAGCCATCTTCTTGATGACGGCGCGCGTGCCGATGGAATACAGCTCGTCGAGTCCGGGCTGCTCGTGGTCGGCGTCGCGCTGGGCGGCGACGACGAACGACTTCTCCTCGGTGCCGAGCACGGCCTCGACGGCGGCCATCGAGTTGGGCCGGCCCACGGCCAGCGGCATGAACAGGTGCGGAAATAGCACGGTATTTTTCAGTGGCAGGACCGGCAGGACCACCACGTTCTCTGTTGAGGTCACAACGAGCCTCCATCGGGAATGCGAACGAGCAACATGCCATCGCGGTATTCGCTGGTGACGTCGGCCCGTTCGAGGTCGCAGGGCAGTTCGATGCCGCGCTCAAAATGACTGTAGGCGATTTCCATTTGGTAATAGCGGCAGCCTTCCAGGGCGGTGAAATCGCGGCGGACGCCGCGGACCGTTAGGAGGCGTCCGTGGACGATGACTTCCATGTCTTCGGGGCGAACGCCGGCCAACTCGAACTTGACGAGCCAGCCGTGACGTCCGCGATAAACGTCGGCGGCGGGGCACCAGGGCGCATCGTGGCACGACCCCGCCGCGGGCAGAAACAGCGCGTGCATGATGCGAATGAAATCTTCGGACATCGCTGTCGTCCTTTATGCGGGCCGCTGTGGGCTAGGCGGGCGGGACGCCCGCGCTCCGGAGCGCGGGCGGGACGCCCGCCCAGCCCACAGCGTTATTACGACGTTACCGGCGTGAAGGTTAAGCCTCCCCTGTCCGGGTTGTAATCGACCTGGACCGTCTGTCCGTCGCGCACCTCGCCCTTCAGCAGCAGACGTCCCAGCGCCGTTTCAATCTCCTTCTGAATCGTACGCTTCAAGGGCCGCGCACCGTAGGCCGGATCGTAACCGACCGCGACCAAGTGCCGGCGCGCCCCCTCGCTCAGTTCCAATCGAATGTGACGCTCCTCCAACCGCCGGCGCAGGCGGGACAACTGAATGTCCACGATCTGCTTGAGATGCTCCTCGCTCAGCGCGTGGAAGACAATGATCTCATCGACGCGGTTGAGGAACTCCGGGCGAAAGTGCTTGCGCATCTCGTCGAGCACGGCGGTCTTCATACGGTCGTAGATCTCGCCAACGAACGATCCCTTGTATTGCAGGATGCGCTGGCTGCCGATGTTGGAGGTCATGATAACGATGGTGTTCTTGAAATCCACCGTCCGCCCCTGGCCGTCGGTCAACCGGCCGTCGTCGAGAAGTTGCAGCAGCACGTTGAAGACATCGGGGTGCGCCTTCTCGATCTCGTCGAAGAGAATGACGCAATACGGACGGCGGCGCACGGCCTCGGTCAACTGCCCGCCCTCCTCGAAGCCGATGTAGCCCGGCGGCGCGCCCAGCAGACGCGCCACCGTGTGCTTCTCCTGATACTCCGACATGTCGATGCGGATCATCGCCCGCTCGTCGTCGAAGAGGAACTCCGCCAGCGCCCGCGCCAACTCTGTTTTGCCGACGCCGGTCGGACCCAGGAAGATGAACGAGCCGATGGGCCGATTCGGATCTTTCAGTCCCGAGCGCGCCCGCACCACCGCCTCGGCGACGGCCGTCACCGCCTCGTCCTGGCCGATGACGCGCTGGTGCAGCTCTCCCTCTAATTGGAGCAACTTCTGTACCTCGCCCTCCAGCAACTTGGAAACCGGAATGTGCGTCCAGCGGCTGACGACCTCGGCGATGTCCTCCTCGTCCACCTCTTCCTTGATGAGCCGCGTCGCGCCCTGCTTCGAGGCGAGGCGCTCCTCCTCGGCCTTGAGTTGCTTTTCCAGTTCCAGCAGCTTCCCGTACTTCAACTCGGCGGCCTTGTTGAGGTCGTACTGGCGCTCGGCTTGCTCGACGGCGACTTTCGTCTGCTCGATCTGCTCGCGCAGGTCGCGCAGCTTCTGCACACCCTCCTTCTCGGCCTGCCACTGCGCCCGCAACGTATCGGACTGACCCTTCAACTCGGCCAACTCCTTCTCGATCTTGGCGAGACGTTCGCGCGAGGCGGCGTCCTTCTCCTTCTTCAGCGCCTCGCGCTCGATTTCGAGCTGCATGGTGCGGCGCGTGATCTCGTCCAACTCGACCGGCATACTGTCGATTTCCGTGCGCAGCTTGGCGGCGGCCTCATCGACCAGGTCGATGGCCTTGTCCGGCAGGAAGCGGTCGGTGATGTAGCGATTCGACAGCACGGCGGCCGCCACCAGCGCGGCGTCCTTGATGCGGACGCCGTGATGCACTTCATAGCGCTCGCGCAGGCCGCGCAGAATCGAAATCGTGTCCTCGACCGACGGCTGATCGACCATGACCGGCTGAAAGCGCCGTTCGAGGGCGGCATCTTTCTCGATGTGTTTGCGGTACTCATCGAGCGTGGTGGCGCCGATGCAGTGCAGTTCGCCGCGCGCCAGCATGGGTTTCAGCAGGTTGCCGGCGTCCATCGCACCCTCGGCCTTGCCGGCGCCGACGACGGTATGCAGTTCGTCGATGAACAAAATGATCTCGCCCTGCGCTTCCTGCACTTCCTTGAGGACGGCCTTCAAACGCTCCTCGAACTCGCCGCGGAACTTGGCCCCGGCGATTAGGGCGCCCATGTCCAGCGCGACGATACGACGCTTCTTCAATCCTTCGGGCACGTCGCCGCGGACGATGCGCTGGGCCAACCCCTCGACGATGGCCGTCTTGCCCACGCCCGGTTCTCCGATCAGCACCGGGTTGTTCTTGGTGCGGCGCGACAGCACCTGAATGACGCGGCGAATCTCGTCGTCGCGGCCGATCACCGGATCGAGCTTGCCCTGACTGGCCGCCTTCGTCAAATCGCGGCCGTACTTCTCCAGCGCCTCGTAGGTCGCTTCCGGGTTTTGCGTGGTAACGCGCTGACTGCCGCGCACTTCCTGTAGAGCGGTCATGAGGCGATCGCGCGTGACGCCGAATTCCTTCAAGAGCCGGCCCGTCGTGCCAGTGTCGCCGATGAGGGCCAACAGCAAATGCTCGACGGAAACGTACTCGTCCTTGAACTGCTTGGCCTCGTCTTCGGCCTGCATCAGAATGCGGTTGAGTCGGCTGCTGATCGACTCGCCCCCACCTTCGGAGACACGGGGCAGACGTTCGACTTCCTGCTGCGCGCGGCGTTTGAGTCCGTCGAGGTTGACGTTGGTCTTGCGCAGGATCGACGCGGCCAGTCCGGGTTCCTGATTGAGCAGGGCGACGAGAAGGTGTTCCACATCGACGTGCTGTTGCCCGTTGCGCGCGGCGAGCCGCTGCGCGTCTTGCAGTGATTCCTGGGCCTTTTCGGTGAAGCGATTGATGTCCATCTGCACCTCCTCAGTGAGGCCCGAACGTGCGCCGCGGAGGGCCTGCCTGATCCGTCTTGCGATGATGTGAAATGCGGCACGAACGCCGGAAGAGTATGCAAGTGGAGTGCCAATGTCGTCCCTCGAAGAGGGGGAAACCTAAAGCTCATTTCCGCAATCCTTTGCGGCCGACCCTCTTCGCACGAGCTGAGCGGATCGGCGTGAAGACGGATGCGGATGACAGTCAGCGACCTGTCTGGGGGGCAAAATGGCAGTCGGCGCGGAAAACCCACCTCAACCTCTTCTTCACAATTTTTTTTCATCCGCGCGCGGTCGATTGCGACAGGGATCCCGTCTACTCCCCTATGTCTCATGTCGCTGCCCTCCTCAGATGCAGTGGGCCGGCCAACGCTGTCCGGCGGTTTGGTCCCTTACTTCAAGGAGAGTTGTATGCTCTGGCGTCCTTTCCGCACGTTCGTCTCTTCCCGCACCAAGACCATTCGTCGCCAGCCGACTCGCAAGCGCCCTGCGGCGCGCCTGTTCCTTGAGGTGCTGGAAGACCGCATCACACCCAGCACCTTCACGGTCGTCAATACCAACGACAACGGCGACGGCTCCCTCCGCGCGGCCATCGCCCAGGCGAACGCCGGCGACACCATCGACTTCGACAGTTCGCTGCAAGGACAGACCATCACGCTGACCAGCGGCGAATTGCTGCTCACCCAGGATGTGACCATCGAAGGACTCGGGGCCGGCGAACTGGCTGTCAGCGGCAATCACAACAGTCGTGTTTTCGAGGTCGCGGCCGGCGTCACGGCGTCGATTTCCGGACTGACGATCGAGGACGGCAAGACGGTGGGTGACGGGACCGCCGACGGCAGCAACGAAGGCGGCGGCATCCTCAACGCCGGCAACCTGATGCTTGACAGCGTGATTCTCGCCAGCAACCAGGCGCTTGGCGCCGCCGGCAGCAACGGAACTTCGACCGCCCGCACGGGCGGCAGCGACGGCGACGCGGCGGGCGGCGGCGTCTTCAACAGCGGCAATCTGACTGTCACCAACTCCACCCTGTCGGGCAATCAGGCGCTCGGCGGTCAGGGCGGTAACGGCTCCCTCAGCGGCGCGGGTGGTGACGGTGGAACGGCCCAGGGCGGAGGCATCTACAGCGGCGGCGGCAGTCTCGTCCTGACAGGCGATCAGTTCGCCAGCAACCTGGCGACGGGAGGCAAGGGCGGCACCGGCGGATCGTCCGGCTTCTTCAACCAGGGCAACGGCGGCAACGCCGGCAACGGCGGAATAGGAGCGGGCGGCGGCTTCGCCAGCGCCGGCACCACGCTGACGTTCTCGCAAGACACGTTTTCCGGCAACCAAGCGACGGGGGGCGCCGGCGGGGTGGGCGGCAACGCCGACACCGGCTTCGAGAGCGTCAGCGGCACCGGCGGCAACGCCGGCGCCGGCGGGCAGGCGCTGGGCGGCGGGTTCTTCACCGATGCGGGGTTCGATTCCACGCAGGACGCCTTCACGAACAATCGGGCCGTCGGCGGCGCGGGTGGCATCGGCGGCAACGGCAGCAGTCCCTTGTTCGTGAGCAATCCCCCGGCCGGCAACGGCGGCAACGCCGGTGACGGAGGCAGCAGCGCGGGCGGCGGATTCTACAACCTGCAAGGTCCGGTGAACCTCACGACCGCGCAGTTTTCGGGCAACCAGTCCGTCGGCGGCCTGGGCGGCACCGGCGGGCTTGCCAGCGACGAAGGCACGTTCGGAGCGAGCGGTAACGGCGGGCAGGCCAGGGGCGGCGGCTTCGCCAGCGACGGCGGCGAGGTGTCCCTCAGCGGGGCCACGTTCTCGGCCAACAAGGCCGTGGGCGGCAACGGCGGCGCTGGCGTTTCGGCCGGCTTCTTCAACGCCGGCACCGGCGCGACCGGCGGCACGGCCGGCGACGCCCTGGGCGGTGGCTTCTACGCACCCTCAGCCCTTCTGATCTCGACGACCGTCTCGAACAACGAGGCGCTGGGCGGCGCGGGCGGCATCGGCGGCAACGGCTACGCCGTCTTCCTGCAAGTCAGTGCCAACGGCGCGGCCGGCGGCGCGGGCGGCCAGGGCCAGGGCGGCGGCTTCTACACGCTCGCCGGTGCCGCCTCCACGCTGAACACGTTCACCGGCAATCAGGCCATCGGCGGCGCGGGCGGCGCGGGCGGCGCGGGCGGCAACGGCAGCAGCCCCTCATTCGTCAATCCCGCCCCCGCTGGCAGCGGCGGCGCGGGCGGAAGCGCCGGCAGCGGCCAGGGTGGCGGCTTCTTCAACCTCCAGGGTTCCGCGACTTCCAGCGACGATCAACTCTCCGCCAACAAGGTCCAAGGCGGGCAGGCCGGCATCGGCGGGGCGGGTTCGTCCGGCGGTCCTGCGGGCGTCAGCCCGGATGGAGGCCAGGGTGCGGGCGGCGGCTTTTACAACGGCAACGGCCCGCTGTCCCTCAGCGGCGACACCCTCTCCGGCAATCAGGCCGTCGGCGGGGCGGGACTGCCCGGCATTTCCGCCAACTTCTTCAACCAGGGAGCGGGCAGCAACGGGAGCAACGGCGGTTCCGCCGTCGGCGGAGGTTTCTACAGTGCCGGCGGCGCGGGAAATGTGACGGGCAGCACCTTCCTGAGCAACGAGGTTGTGGGCGGCAACGGCGGCAACGGCGGCAACGCCTCCGCCGGCTTCCTGCAAATCAGTGAGAACGGCGGCAACGGCGGCAACGGCGGCGATGCCCAGGCCGCCGGCTTCTACTTCAACGGCGCCGCTCTCACGCTCGTCACGGATTCGCTGTCGGGCAATCAGACCCTGGCCGGCAACGGCGGCAGCGCTGGGGCAGGCAGCACGCCAACCTTTACTGCCGTACCCATCGGCGGCGGCGGCGGCAACGGAGGCAGCGGCGGCAATGTCGAGGGCGGCGCATTTGTGGACGCCGGCGGTGGCTCCCTCACGCTGGTCAGCGACATGGTCGTTTCCAACCTGGTCCAGGCAGGCACGGGCGGGGTCGGAGGCGCGGGTGCGGCCTCCGGCAACACGACCACCGGCGGCGCAGGCGGTGCCGGCGGCAATGGCGGCGACGCGCAAGCGGGTGGGTTCTCCACCACCGCCTTGGCTCTCTCGCTCGTCGGCAACACTCTGTCCAACAACCAGGCCCAGGGCGGCACGGGTGGGTCCGGAGGCGCCGGCGGCGTTTCCTCCGGTTCCATCAGCCAGGGCGGCGCCGGCGGCGCGGGCGGCAACGGCGGTAACGCGGAGGGCGGCGCTTTCATGGATACGGGGAGCGCGGGAGCGACCGGTTCGCTCATCAACAACACCTTCTCCGCCAATCAGGTGGTCGGGGGTGTCGGTGGCAGTGGCGGCGCGGGCGCCAGTCCGTCCTTCGCCAGCACGCCCACCGGCGGCGCGGGCGGCACGGGTGGCGCCGGCGGCGATGCCGTCGGCGCCGGCTTCGACAGCACGAATACGATCTGGACCGCGCTCGGCGACACCTTCTTTGCCAACGACGCGCTCGGCGGCATAGGAGGGACCGGCGGCAAGGGCGGCGACGCCTCCGCCTTCTTCGGCAGCGTGGCCCAGGGCGGCAACGGTGGCAACGGCGGCAACGGCGGAGCGGCGGAGGGAGGCGGCTTCGCCCTGTTCAATGGGCAGATGACGCTGCTCAACTCCACGTTGAACCAGAACGAAGCCATCGGCGGCAACGGCGGCAATGGCGGCAACGGCGGAGCCGCGAGCGCCTCCACCGCCACGCCGGGCGCCGGCGGCGTCAGCGGCATCGGCGGCGCAGGCCAGGGAGGCGACGACTACGCTCCCGGCAGCACGGTCCTCCCGATCCACGTCACGAGGACGAACAACACAAGCACCGACGGCACCGACGGTGCCAACGGAGCGTAAGGACGCGCGGACAAACCTTCTTCTCACCAGCCCGCAGCGCAAGCAATCGTAAACTTTCCCTTGCTTGCGCTGCGGGCTGGTGAGTAAACCGGACACGTCACGTTTACGGATGACTTCGACAGCTTGGCCCCATCTTCGGTTCCTGTCGCTCGGTGATGTGGCCACCCGACTCTTTCAAAACGGACACGCGCTCCGCGTTAAGCTGGATGAAGTGCGTCCACGGAGCCGGAACGCTCCCCTCGTGGAAGATCGCTTCGACCGGACATTCCGGCACGCACGCTTCGCAGTCGATGCACTCGACCGGATCGATGTACAGCATTCTCTCGTCCTGATGGAAGCATTCCACCGGACAGACGGTGACGCAGTCGGTGTACTTGCAGTCGAGACACGGTTCGCAAACGACGAACGTCATACGCACTCTCCTTTCGCAGAGGGAATAGGGCGATCTTCCCTTTAGCGAGCCGCGTGCCGAGCGCGAGCGGTTCGGACATCGTGCTGCAAACTGCATCGAAAGCAGAGGTTAGAACGAGAATTCACAGATGCGAGGGGACAAGAAGCGAAATCGCGCTGACGTTCAGCGGTCGGCGCGACCACCGAGCGTCAGGTTGGGCCGTCTTGGAGAGAGGGTTTGGAGATACGATGCCTGCGCATTTTCCCGTAAAGCGTGGTCGGCTTCACGCCCAGTGCGGCGGCCGCGCCCCCCGCGCCGTAGATCCGACCCCGGCAGCGCTCCAGCGCATCGAGGATGGCCTGGCGCTCCATCTCGGACAGGGTCGAGGAAGACGGCCGACTCCCGCTCGCCGTCCGCGCTGGTTCCAGCCATCCGGGGTCGATGTGAAGGGTGTCGCCGGACGAGACGATCATGGCGCGCTCGATAAGGTTTTCCAGTTCGCGCACGTTGCCCGGCCAATGATGCTCCGTCAACAACTTCAACGAGTCGGGATGGATGCTGTCGATGGGCTTGTTCATGCGCCGGCCGAAGTGGTGCAGGAAGTGACGGACGAGATCGGGGATGTCCTCGCGACGCTGGCGCAGCGGCGGAACGTGGATGGGAAAGACGTTGAGCCGAAAATAGAGATCGGTTCGGAATCGGCCCGCGTTCATGGTGGCCGTCAGATCCTGATGCGTCGCGGCGATGACGCGCACGTCCACGGCGATCGGTCCACTCCCGCCGACGCGCTCGATGAGCCGCTCCTGTAGCACGCGCAGCAGAAGCACTTGCATTTCCGAGGTCAACTCTCCGACTTCATCGAGAAAGATCGTTCCCCGGTTGGCGAGTTCAAAGCGTCCGAAGCGACGCCGCGCCGCGCCGGTGAACGCTCCTTGCTCGTGGCCAAAGAGTTCGCTGGCGATGACTCCCGGCGCCAGAGCGGCGCAATTGACGGCCACGAGCAGATGATCGCGGCGCGGACTGAGTTGATGGATGGCCCGCGCGACCAGTTCCTTGCCGGTGCCGGTTTCGCCGAGGATCAAGACGGTGCTGTCCGTGTGGGCGACCTGCTGGATCGCCAGGCGGACGGCCTTCATCGCGCCGCTTTCGCCGGTAAGCAGGCGAAGATCGCGCTCCGTCCGAGATTCGTCGCGCAGATAGGCCGTCTCGCGCTGGAAGCGTTCCAGTTCGGCGACGCGCGCTTCCAACTCGGCGATGCGCGTGTCGCGGTCGCGGCAGCCTTCGCACGAAATCGTGTCCATGCAGGCATGTTAGCAACTCCGGTTGAAGTGAATCGCGGAAACAGCCCCTTGACACCTCCATGTAACACTGTCATAATAGCTATATGACACTGTCATATCCTCCACTGTGGACGCTCGCCGAGCTGAGCGCTGAGGTGACGCGGGCGCTGGGCGATGAGGCGAGCCAAGCGAACGGTCGAGTCCGTGAGGTTCCCGACGTGCGCACCATCCGCTTTTACACGACGCGCAGTCTGATCGACCGTCCGGCCCAGATGCGCGGGCGGACGGCACTGTACGGCGAGCGGCACCTGCTGCAACTGGTGGCCATCAAACGCTTGCAGGCCAAGGGGCTGACACTGGCCGAGATCCAGGTGCAGGTGGTTGGGCAGTCCAATCGCCGGTTGCGCGAACTGGCCCGGTTGCCCGCTCACCGTCACCAAACGGGGGAAACGGACGCAGCCGACCGTCACCAAACGGAGCAAACGGCGGAGGACCGGCGAGAAGGTCATTTCTGGGGATCGCTGCCGGCCCCGGTGCCGGAGGGCGAGACGGACGCGGAACAGGTGGAAGAGGTGCAAAAGAATCGCGGCCGGGACGTACTGTCTCTGGTCGGCGTCTCGCTCGATGAGGGCGTGACATTGCTGCTGGAAGCGGCCCGGTCGCTCGACGAGTCGGACGTGGAGGCGCTGCGCACGGCCGCGGCGCCGTTGCTGAAATTGCTCAGACGGAGACAGATGCTTTAATCGCACAAAAAGGAGATGTCCATGCACAGATCGTTGGCCGCGATGCGCGAAGACGAGGTGAGGCACTGTCAGACAGAGAACGACGACGAGGCCGGCTTCGGCGCCTTGAAGACCGAACGTGGTTGCTTGCCGCTGAAGGCGCTGGACGTGCAGGCCCGCATCGACGGGCTGATTGCGCGCGTGATGCTGACGCAGACGTTCGTCAACACGCACGCCGAGGCGCTGGAGGCGATGTACATTTTCCCGCTGCCGGACCGCGCGGCGGTGACGCGCTTTCGATTGGAGGTTGCGGGCCGGATCGTGGAAGGCGAGCTGAAGGAACGCGGGGCGGCGCGGCAGGAGTACGACAAGGCGATTCAGGCGGGGCACCGAGCGGCGATCGCGGAGGAGGAGCGGCCGGACGTGTTCACGATGCGCGTGGGCAATCTGCCGCCGGGCGAAGAGGCGACGGTGCGGTTGACGCTGACGGGGCCGTTGCCCTACAGCGAGGGCGAGGCGACGTTTCGCTTCCCGCTGGTGGTCGCGCCGCGCTATATCCCCGGCGTGCCGCTGCCGGGCGCGTCGGTCGGCGACGGCGTGTCGGCTGACACCGACGCCGTGCCGGACGCCTCCCGCATCAGTCCACCGGTGCTGCTGCCCGGTTTTCCCAGTCCGGTGCGGCTCGGCCTGTCCGTCGAGGTGCCGCTAGGAGCGCTGAAACCTGCCGACTTCCGCAGCAGCCTCCACACCGTCGTCGAGAGCGAGGACAACGACACGAAACTGTTCCGCGTGCAGTCGCGCGAGCGGCTTGACCGCGATTTCATTTTGCGCTTTCGCATCGGGCAGGAGCGCGTTGTCACGTCGCTGTCTCTGCAACCCGATGCCGAGGGCAGCGAAGGCACCTTTCTGCTGACACTGGTTCCCCCGGCACAGGGGGCGGGGCAAGGGGCGGGGCGCGATGTGGTGTTCGTGCTGGATCGTTCGGGCAGCATGGGCGGCTGGAAGATCGTGGCGGCGCGTCGAGCGCTGGCGCGCATGGTCGATACGCTCACCGAAGGCGATCGCTTCACCGTGTATGCCTTCGACGATCGCATCGAGACGCCGCCGGAGTTCGGCAGCGATCACCTGGTTTCGGCGTCGAACCGATTGCGCTTCCGGGCGGTCGAGTTTCTGGCGAAGATCGACGCCCGCGGCGGCACGGAGATGGCCGAACCGCTGAACCGAGCTGTCAACGAGTTGTCCCACGAGAAGGCGGGCGGGACGCCCGCGCTCCGGAGCGCGGGCGTCCCGCGCGCTGGAGAGACCGATCGCAAGCGTATCCTCGTGTTGGTGACGGATGGTCAGGTCGGCAACGAGGACCAGATCCTGAAACATCTGGGACAACGCGCGAAGGGACTGCGCATCTTCACGTTGGGCATCGACCGGGCGGTGAATGCGGCGTTTCTGCGACGCCTGGCGGACCTCGGCGGCGGACGGAGCGAGTTCGTCGAATCGGAGGACCGGCTGGATGAAGTGATGGACATGGTACATCGCCACATCGGGACGCCGGTGCTGACAGGGCTGCGTCTGGAGCCGGCGGGTTTGAAGTTCCTTCCCGATAGCGTGGTGCCGGGGCGGTTACCGGATCTGTTCGCTGGGACGCCGCTACTCGTCTCCGGCCGCTATCGCGGCGATGCCGACGGGGCCATCGCTCTGCAAGGGCGCGACGCGGCGGGGCAGATGTGGTCCGCCGAGGTGCGCGGCCGGCGCGTGGACAATCCGGCGCTGACGACGGTGTGGGCGCGCGGCCAGCTGCGCGAGATGGAGGACCGCTACGTCATCGGGACAGGCGATCGGACGGCGCTGGAGCGCGAGATCGTCGCCGTGTCGCTGCGGTTTAGCGTGCTGTGCCGCTTCACGGCATTCGTGGCTGTGGATCGCTCCGAGGTGGTCAATCCAGGTGGGCAGGTGCATGGCATCGTGCAGCCGGTGGAGCAGCCGGCTGGATGGGAGGAAGCCTGTTACGCCGCGGCTGGTGGCACTGCCGCGATGGCTTTCCGAGGAGGTTTTGGAACCCAGCCTGCGGCAGTTCCGCCAATGATGATCAAAAAGCGAAAGCAGTCGCCACCTCCGGTGGCCGCAACCAAGGATTTCGACCTTTCGCTGGGAGACGCGGATTTCGATGATGAGTTATGCGAAGAGTTGGAGGAGGAGACGCAAGTTCGGGAGTCAAGGTCTGCCGCTCCTCGTCGTCCACGGGGCCGCAAACCCCAACGAAAGACGAAGGACTGGGGACCAGGCTTGATCCAGCGCTTGCTGTCGCTGTTCCGCGGCCAAAAGAACACGGCCAGCGCTCCGAGCGCGATTGACCGTGCTCCTTACCGCCAGCGCGCGCTCGATTTACTCCAAAGTTTGCAAAGCTCGACAAGCACCGATGTGCCGACCCGGCTCGCGGTGCTACGCTCGTTGGTGGGGAAGCTGGAGGAACTGTTCAAGGCTCTCGTCGCGGCCGGCGACCGCGATCCGTCGGTGAAGGCGATGGGCGAGGCGATGCTGCAATTGCAGACACTGCTGGGTCAGAGTCAGTTGGTGGAGGCGGAGGTACTCGACGTTTGGACGCAGATCGAAAATTGCTTGCAACGTTGGCTGGCGCTGGGTGAAACTACGGAATCGCCCCGGCGCGAAGGGTTCTGGAAGTAAAGCCGAGGCGATCCCCACATCACACGGCCCCCAACAATCTGGGGGCCGTGTGGCCCCGCGGAGGTCGCATGTATCGGTTCCTCTCTTGCCCCCAATGTAAGGCCGGGCTGCGCGTGCCGGCGGACACGACCCAACCCCGGTTTCGCTGCGGCGCCTGCGGTTTCGAGATCTCGATCCCCAGCGACGAGGCGGAAGTCTTCGACGCCATCCCGGTGGAGGAGACGCGCATCCGCGCGGCCGATACGCCCACGCTGGTTCACCCAATGGAGGAGCAGCAGCCGAAATCACCGGCGCGCGCCGGTTGCTTTCTGCACGCGCTGGCCCTGACGCCGCTCGTCATCGCTGCTCTCGGCATCCCCTTCTGTCGCTTCGGGACCGGCTGGATCGCCGGCGTTCTGTGGGGCGTCTTCGGTGTCGGACTTACGTTGGCGTGCGTCCGTGTGGTGCGGCGAACGCGGTGGCCGTGGGTGGCTCGATTGCTCATGGCGCTGGGACTGACGGGCGCGGGGCAAGTGATTTTGGTGGGCGCCCTCGCCGTCAGTTTCTGGTTGTGGCTGCATCGGATCGGCCCGTCCGATTGGCAGGACTTCGCGCCGCCGGGCGGGCGGTTTCATGTCCTGGTGCCGGGCAAGCCGATCGCGCGGCCGGTGAAGGGACAGGGGCTGCCGCCCAATTATCAGATCTACGAACTGGAGTTGCGCCGGCAGGACCTCGCTTTCGGCATCAGCTTCGGCGATGTGCCGCTGGAGGAATGGCCGGGAACCTCCTTGCAGCTGCGCTTCGACAATTCGCTGGACGGCATGAAGGCCAACCTGCCGGGCAGTGAGGTTGTCAGCCAGAAACGCATTGCGCTGGACGGCAACCCCGGACGCGAGTTTCACCTGGAGATTCCCGGCCGAGCCGTCATCGTGGCGCGTGTCTACTTCGTGCGCAACCGTCTCTATGTCCTGCTGATCGCCGGCTCGCGGATCAAGCCCGACTCGGAGGAAGTCACGAAGTTCCTCGACTCGTTCCAGCCCGATCCGCTCGACGACAAGCAGTTCCCGCCGCTGCGTCCTGAGCAGCAACCGCCGGACATCGAGGACGAGGACATCATCCCCGGCCGCACGATTCTCGGTCGGAAAGAGCATACGGTCGAGGAAATCGCGGTCGCGCGCGACGGTGGGACGTTGGCGGCGGCATACGAAGACGGCGCCATCGACCTGTGGAATCTGACGACGAAACAGAAGCGCGGGGAACTGAAGGTGGTCCAGAAGGGCCATCAACCGTTCGTCTCGTGGGTGCATCTCGACCTGTCGCCGGACGGCAAGGCGCTGGCGGTGGGCACTCTGCACGGCGAACTGAAACTCTTCGACACCGCGACGCAAAACGAAACCGCCACGCTCGCCCCGGCCGCGGAATCGCAGCCGGTCGATCGTGTGGCCTTCAGCCCCGGCGGCCGGTATCTGGCGAGCGCTCACCGCGACATGCCGCGGGGACAGAGCGAACTGCGTGTGTGGGACGTGCCGGCGCGGAAGCTGGTGCGGATGATTCGCGGGTGGAAGGGGCAGGTGACGGCCCTGACGTTCGCTCCGGACGGCCGGTCCCTTGTCGCCGGCGGCGAGGACGGGAGCATACGCTGGCACGACCCGCTAACGGGGGCGGAGGTCAGGCGCTATCAGCTGAAGAAGAACAACCCGTTAGTATCGCTCAACGTGACGGCCCTGGCCTTCAGCGCGAACGGCAAGACGCTGGCGTCGAGTCATTTCGATCACACCACGCGGCTGTGGGACGTGCGGACGGGACAGGACCGCGTCGTCCATCAACTGCCGGCCGCCGTCGTGGTGTTGGACATCACGGCCAACGGTCGATTCCTGGCGACGGGGACATTCAACAACCAGCTGCTCGTCAGCGAGGCGGCGACGGGCAAGAAACGCTGGGAGCAGCCAGGCGTCGCGCTGAACCAGACGGCCCCCGCTCGCGGCCTGGCCTTCACGCCGGACGGCAAGCAGTTGATTCTGGCTCGGCAGAAGCGCGTCGAGTTGTGGGATCTCGCCCGGATGATCCAGGCGACGCCCGACGAGTTGGCGGAGCCGAAGGAGCGGCCGGCCGTCGTGGACCCGGAACCTTCGCCCGGTGAGCCGCCGCCGCGGATCGAAGCACACACCACGAAAGACCCGAACACCCCGCAAGGCGTTTTCGCACTCGATCTGTCCGCCGACGGCAAGACGCTCATCACGGTCGGTCGGGACCGCTCCGTGCGCTTTTGGGACATGGACACGGGTGCCAAGCGCGGCGAGGCGATCGTCGCTCTGGATGTGGTCGGCTTGGCGGTCAGTCCCGACGGCAAGACGGCAGCGGTAGCTGTGCCATCCACGGTGTCGCTGTATGACACGAAGTCCGGCGAGAGGATGGACACGCTGACGCCGGACGCGGCGGAAATCGCCGGAGCGATGATGGACCCGCAAGTCCGCGAGATCGTGATGCGTCAGAACAAGGGTAAGCTGCCCGCGCCGCCGCCGGGAACGATAAAGGTCGGCGCGCTGGCGTTCGCGCCCGACGGTAAGACGCTCGCTGTGACATACGCCGAGCACCGCTCTGGGGTCGTGGAACTGTGGGACGTCGCGGCGCGGAAGGTCGCCCGGCGGTTCGTCACGCAGGGGGGCGGAGGCCGCCTGGCGTTCGCGCCCGACGGCAAGACGTTGGCGACAGGACGCGACAACGACGCGGTCGTGCGGCTCTACGACGTGGCGACGGGCAAGGAATACGCCCGCCTTTCCGGGTTGGAGTGGGGCGTGGGCGGCATGGCATACTCCGGCGACGGCCGCTACCTGGCCGCGATCAGCACGGGGGCGGCGGTGGTCTTGCTGTGGGATGCCAAAACCGGCCAGGAGTTGCACCGATTCAAGGACCACAAGGAGCGGCTGTGGTCGCTGGCCCTCAGCCGCGACGGCAAAACCTTGGCGACTGGAGACA
>DATBGU010000395.1:0-10451 GCA_036557825.1 Gemmataceae bacterium | reverse complement strand
CATGGCTTTGGGCGGTTACGGCGTCGGCTCGATCGCCTCTCGGAGATTCAGGAGGCATTCCTCCGTTTAGGTTGCTCGTTAATTTGTTTGAGGTTCTTGACCCCATAACAATTTCATTTTTTCCGAACGCTCTTAGCGATTGCTCGAAAAGACGCCGAGGCAACTTATCGGGATCTCTCCGGTTTCCGCATTGTCATCGAGCAGAAGCCGGATGGATGGTACATCGATTACGAACTAAGCGATGTCTATCTCAAGGGCGGTGGTCCCCACTACATTGTTATGACAGGGTCAATTGTCTCCAAACGGTATGAACAATAGTCTCCCGCAGAGGAAGCGGCGGGGACGACAGGAACTTCTGATTACAGGTTTGCTGATGAGCGCTACCACTTACACCGCCAAGGACATTGGAGTTCTCGAAGGGCTGGAACCCGTGCGCAAGCGACCGTCGATGTACATCGGCGGCGTGGACGCCAAGGGGTTGCACCACCTCGTTTGGGAGATCGTCGATAACGCCGTCGATGAATATCTGAACGGCTTCGCCGACGCCATCACGGTGACGCTGCACAAGGGCGGCGACGCCGTCACCGTCAGCGACAACGGCCGCGGCATTCCCGTCGATTTGCATCCCAAGCACAAGAAGCCGGCCCTCGAACTGATCCTCACCACGCTGCATTCCGGCGCCAAGTTCGGCGACGGCGACGTGTATTTCCATTCCGGCGGTCTGCACGGCGTTGGCTCGTCGGTGGTCAACGCCCTGTCGCGCAAGCTCGTCGCCACCATCCGCCGTGACGGTTTCGAGTGGCGGCAGACCTTCCGCCGCGGCAAACCGGCGGGCGGCTTGGAAAAGATCGGTCCCTTCCGCGGCCACGGCACGACCATCTATTTCGAGCCGGACTCCGACATCTTCAAGACCACGCAGTTCGACGCCAAGTGGATTCGCGAACATCTGGAAAGCATGTCGTACATCCACAGCGGCTTGCGGATCACCTTCAAGGATGAGATCGCTAAAGAGACGCACGACCTGACGCACCCCGGCGGCATCCCGGAGTTTTTGCAGCGCCTCGTCGCCGAGGGCCAGAAGCCGCCGGTGACGGAGTCCCCGTTCGCGCTGACGCGCAACAACGGCGAGAAGATGGAGGTGGCGTTACAGTGGACCGAGTCCACCGACGAGGCCATCCGTTCCTACGTCAACGGCATCCGCACGTCGGCGGGCGGCACGCATGAGAACGGACTCAAAGGCGGCATCGCCAAGGCCATCCGCAACTACATGGAGACGCACGAACTCAAGACCAAGGGACTGACCATCACAGCCGAGGACATCCGCGAGGGCATCGTCGCCATCCTGTCCGTGTTCGTGCGCGAGCCGCAGTTTCAGGGACAAACCAAGGAGAAATTGAACAACCCGGAAATGACGGCCACGGTGGACGGCTGGGTGCGTCCGGCCCTGGAATCGTGGCTGAATGCCAACAAGACGGCCGCCGATCAGATCGTCGGCCGCATTGTGCTGGCCGCCAAGGCGCGGCTCGCCTCGCGCGAAGCCGCCAGCGAGGTGAAGCGCAAGTCGGTCACGCAGCGACGCCTGAACCTGCCCGGCAAGCTCGCCGATTGCAAATCGACCAGCCTCGACGAATCGGAACTGTTCATCGTGGAAGGCGATTCGGCCGGCGGCTCGGCGAAGCAAGGCCGCGACAACAAGACGCAAGCGGTGCTGCCCTTGCGCGGCAAGATCCTCAACTCCGAGGGATTGGCGCTGAACAAAGTCCTCGGCAATACGGAGTTGAACGATCTGGTATCGGCGATCGGCACCGGCGCGGGCGAGAAGTTCGACATCAATGGCCTGCGTTACGGCAAGATTATCCTGCTGATGGACGCCGACGCGGACGGCCATCACATCACGACCCTGATGCTGGCGTTCTTCTTCCGGCACATGACGGAGCTGATCCGCAAGGGCCGCGTCTTCCTGGCTCAGCCGCCGTTGTATCGCATCGACGTTGGCAAGGAGACGTACTGGGCGCGCGACGATGCCCACAAGGAAGAGATCCTCTCCGGTCTGCGGGCCAACGCCAAGGCGGAGGTGTCGCGCTTCAAAGGATTGGGCGAGATGGATCCGAAGGTGCTGAAGGAAACGACGCTCGACGCGCGTCATCGGACGCTGCTCCAGGTGCAGATTGACTCGAACCTGGAGACGGACAAGACGTTCGTCGATCTACTCGGCAAGGATCCCTCGCAGCGTTATCGGTTCATTATGGACAAGGCGGCGCGAGCCGTCGCGGAAGAATTGGATGTATGATTCGTCCTTGACCAGCCGGCAGGGCCATCGACTAGTATGCGAATCCATCGTGGGCGATCCGGGCTGGTCGGGCAACTGCCGGATTATTCTCCGAACGCTGCCTTGTGCCGGCCAAGAGGATCGTGGTTTGCCTGCTCCAGGATGAGCAGAGATAACGAGGTGGCCATGATGCGACCGCCCACCGAACCGCCCCAGCTACCTTTCTGATGCGTGTGCTTGTCGTTGTCGCCGTTGTCCTGCCGCGTGAGAAGCAAATTGCGGACACCCTTGGACTTTTGCTTGCCGTCGGCGTCCACGCCGGTATTCCAAAAGCGCCAGCTCTCGCCCTGCACATTGTGCATGACTTGGGTAGCGTAGTGGAGGTAATAAACGTCGGGATGCTTCTCCGGCGGATAGGACTTGAGCCTCTGCACCCCGGCCAACAATCCAGCGTTTCTCGGCCCCACGTCGTTGTACTGGCGACATAGCAAGCCGACCGCGGTCATCGTGATGGTCGCTTCTCCGCCGGGAAGATAGGAATAGCCACCTTTTCCAGCGCTTTCGCAGGAATCGAGGAAGCGCTCGGCCAACTTGAGGGTTTCCTTGGGCACCTTCAGCCCCGCCATCTGGCCGCGCTTCAGCGCCGTGAATTGCCATCCGGTCACGGACAGGTCACCAGCTTGTCTCGGCGCGTAACGCCAACCACCGCCCTTCGGATCCTGAGCCTTGACGATGAAGTCGAGCGCTTTCTGGGCAGGCTCTTTCAACTTGTCGTCTTTCGTGAGGGCGTAAGCATCGCACAAGGTCCGGGCCGCCAAGCCATGCTCGTACATGTCGGTTGTGCCGAACGAACCATCTTTTTGCTGTTCGTGGAGCAAATACTTCAGGCCAACCTCGATGGTTTTGCTGTAATCCGGCTTCTTGTCGGACGGCTTCGTACTGTATCCGGCACCGAGGAACGGCAGCAGACCGAAGGCCGTAGCCGCGATGTCGGCACGGTGCTTGGCGTCGCTGACACAGTCACAGGTGAACGGCTTGCCGTCTGGCAGCGGTTGCTTGCGGGCATGCTTGTTGAACTCTTGCAGCGACCAACCGCCGTCCGTCGCCTGGTGCAGCGCCAGCCACGCCAATCCACGATCAATGGCTTGATCGCCCTTGTCCTTTTTCCGTTCGGGAGCAGGCGCTCGCCCCGCCGCCTCGGGGGCGGAATTCAACCCCAGTACGATCGCAGCGAACAAGATTGCGAAACCGAAAAGGACCGACCATCGTTTCGTGAAGGAAAGCACAACAGACATGGTAGCCTCCCGGACGAGCAGGCCCAATCGTAAATGCAACGACAGCATCGAAGGCCGTCATGCTAACCCGGCGCGGATGCTTCCGCAAGCGAATCCAACCTGCCGTTTCCGCCTTCCACAATCGTTCCGAACGTCACCCCTTGAGGACGCCGCTGCGCACGGCGACCTCGGCGCTGAGCCGATCGTTGACCGGATCGTCAAGCGCCAACAATTCGCGCAATGCGGCGGACAGGGACTGCTGCACGTCCGGTCGCAGCAGCCGCTTCTGATACTGTTGCTGCGGCTTGTCGCGCCGGCAGTAGAAGGCGTGCAGGGCCGTGCGCGGCCGGGACGTGCGGTTGGCGGTGCCGGCGTGCCAGACGTGCGCGTTGACGATCACCACGCTGCCCGCCCGGCCTGTCACCAACACCTGATCGGGATGATCGGCGAGCGGATCGATCAATGCTTCCGAAGGTAGGCGGCGCCAACGGTGCGAACCGGGAACCACGCGCAGCGCCCCGTTGTCCGATGTGAAGTCGTCGAACATCCACAGGGTATTGCACACCCACGGCCCGCGCTCGTCGGCGACGGCGGACATGTCGGTGTGCAGCGGCTGGGCGCGATCGCCGTGCGGGTTGACCGAACGAGCGTGCAAACTGCTGAGTTTAATGTCCGGTCCCAGGACGTGACGCACATACTCCAGCAGGCGCGGCAGGAGGATGACCTCGCGAAACACATCGCCCTTGTCCACGAGGTTCGCCAGACGACGACAACCAGGCTCCAGTTTGAACTCGATGCCGGCCGACTCGCCCTCCACGACGAATAGCCGCTCCACCTCCGCGCGCAGACGGGTCAGAAGAGCGGCGTCCATGAAGTCGTCCAGAACGACGAAGCCGTCCTCATCCAGGCGGCGCATTTCCGTCGGAGATAGGCCCACGATCCTCCTCCTGCACACGGTTGCCCTGGATCGCCTCCTTGATCTCTGCCCGCATTGCTGAACGCACCCGTTTCACATCCTCGCGGCGCAGCCGCTCCAACCAATCCCACTGACAAAGCCTTGTCAGCACGCTCTGCCGGCGTTCCGCGTCGGCAATACGCTCCATCACCAGCGGACGCAGTTCGGCCAGCACGGAAACCCAGAGTCCGAACGTCGCGTCGAACTCCGTTTCCAGGCGTTCGCGGACGGCCTGCGTGAGGGCGGGCGCCGATCCGGCGGTACTGATCGACAACACGAAATCGCCGCGGCGGACTGTCGCCGGCAGGAAGAAATCGCCCCGTCTCGGCGCGCTGGCCGCATTCACCCAGATGCCGCGCGCCTTGGCGTCGGCGATCACGCGCGCGTTCACTGCGGGCGTCGCGGCGGCGAAGACCAGAGACGCCCCGTCGAGATGATCCGCCGTGTATGCCGCCGTTCGCCAATCGAGGCGGGGATCGCTCATTTCCGTTGGGCGCGGCTCCAGGCAGATGAGGCGCACGCCTCCTCCGGCCGCCAGGACTGCCGATGCCTTGCGGCGACCGACCGACCCGCCGCCGATCACCACCGAGAGGCGTTCGCTCAGATCCAAAAAAAGCGGAAGCATACAGAAACTCCACCAGCCCGCGGCGCCGGCAAGGGCATCCCTTGCTGGCGCTGCGGGCTGGCAATGCCATCGCCTTGTTTCGGTATCTTATGCTTCCTTGCGCTGACCACCAATCTCGGCTAACCGTTGGCGAACGCGCTCGGCGTACTCTTCGGATAATTCGATACCCAGATAGCGTCGGCCGAGTCGCTTCGCGGCCGCCAAGGTCGTACCGCTGCCGGCGAAGGGATCGAGCACCAAATCGCCGGGATTGCTCGACACGCCGATGATGCGCTCCAGCACCGCCTCCGGCATCTGACAAGGATGGCCGGTGCGCTCCTTGAATGTACCGCACACGCGGGCAACATACCACGTATCGCTGTCCGGCGGGAAACAGCGCTCATCCTCCTGCGGGCGCAACACCCAGGTATCGTCGGGCAGCTTGCCGGTCGGGTTGGCGCGGCGGTCGGCGTAGGTCGTCTGCCGCGCCGAAGGCACGCGCACCGCCGCCGCGTTGAAGATGAAGCGCTTCGGGTCCGCCACGTAATACAGAATATGGGCGTGGCTGCGGTTGAACTTACGCTTGCAATTTACTCCGAAGGTGTAGTGCCAGACGATCCAGTTGCGCAAGTGCAAACCGAGAGCGTCGAGACGAACCTTCAGTTCGGCGACGTACTCATCCCCGATGGCGACGTAGAAGGAACCGTCCGGCTTCAGGACGCGCCGCACCGCCGCCAGCCATCGCTCGGTCCATGTCAAATAGTCGGCGCGCGACTGGCGATCGTTGTAGACGTCGTACTCGTAGCCGATGTTGAAGGGCGGGTCGGCGAAGGCCAGATCCACGCTGGCCTGCGGCAGCTGAGCGAGATGACGCAGACAATCGCCGGTTAGAACCTCGTCCATTGAACCGTCCTCGAAACAGCGATCCGGGGCACATCATGCAGTGTGCCGGCGTCCGCCTCCTTCGTAAAGTCTTCTCCGCGTTCCTGTCGCGGATCTCGGCGGACGGAGTGGGGCGAAGTTAGCGGTTGTAAGGGAGAAAAGGCGCGCCGCCATTGGCACGATGGCCATTTGCACCCTACAGTTGAGCAGGCCGCTCCTCGCCCCTTATCGGACGACCGCCCAGAGTTTCGAGGTTTCCCCATGCTCGGTCAAGTGCTGCTCGGTAAGTACCGAGTTTCCCGTCTCCTCGACCAGGGCGGCATGTGCAAAATCTGGCTGGCTCAACAGACCGACAACCAGCGCGAGGTCGTCGTCAAGGTGCTGCAAGAACAGCTGCTCACCCAGGCCCGGCCGCGCGAAATGCTGCGCCGTGAGATTCACATCCTGTCGCGCTTCCAGCATCCGAACGTGGTGGGCTATTACGATTCGGCCCCCAATGAGCCGCACGGTCCCGTGCTGGTGATGGAACACCTGCGCGGCGTCGATTTGAGTGCGCTGCTGCACCGGGAGGGGCGACTGATGCCGGAGCGGGCCGGACATCTGCTGGTACAGCTGTGCGATGTGCTGGACGCGGCTCACAAGGCCGGCATCGTCCATCGCGACATCAAGCCCAGCAACGTGATGATCCTGCACCCCGGTACGCCGCAGGAGACGCTCAAACTGATGGACTTCGGCCTGGCAAAGATGACTTCGCTCTTGTACATCGACGCCGACGGACTCGGTGATTTTTCGCTGGCGGCCGCGTCGGGAACGCCGGAGTACATCGCCCCCGAACAGGCGCGCGGCCACGACATCGACGCGCGCGGCGACTTGTACAGTGTCGGGGTGGTGCTGTTCGAGATGCTGACGGGACGCCGGCCCTTCGAGCAAACCTCGACGGAAGATTTGCTGGACGCGCACGTCGAACAGTCGCCGCCCTCCTTCGCGGAGCGCGGAGTTCGGCACGTTCCGCCCGCGCTGGAAGCGGTGGTGCGCGATTGCCTGGCCAAGAACCCCGACCAGCGCCCGCCCGACGCGGCGGAGCTGGCGCGGCGCTATGAGGCCGCCCTGGGCAAACGGCTGTCAGCGCCCCACCGCGGCGGCTCGGGGCTGTTCAATCTCCGGGAGCCCTCGACCGCGGCGCGACCGTCCGGGGCAACGCCGCGTGTGCCGAGCACGCCGACGCCCGCCGCGGATCGTCATGCACTGCGCCAGGAGTTCGAGGCGAACATGCCCGAAGCGATGGCGATGCTCAAGTTGAAAGGGTTTTTACACGACCTGGGCAGCGAGGTGGTCGAGTCGGTGCCGGGCCTCATTCGCGTTCGTGTCGGCGAATCCTCGGCTCCCAAGAAGAAAAGCGGCCTCTTCGCCCTGCTCGACCGCGGCGAACGCAAGTCCGGCGTCTTGCAGCGGGCGACCGGCACGGATCTGGAGTTACGCATGGAGCGCCGCGACCCCGGCCGGCCGGGCCTTCTCACCGTTACCCTCATCATGCGGCCAGCCGGCGGAATGCCCACGCTGGATTGGCGCACGCGCTGCCAGAAGATCGGCTTGGATCTGAAAGCGTATCTGATGGGGTGACAGCAAGGGCGAACGGCCGGTGTCAGCCGGCTGGTGCCAGCCAAACCAGCCGGCTGACGCCGGCCGTTCGCCCATTACCTTTCTTACTTCGGCGAGAACGGGTGTTTCGCCGAGTCCTTCTTGGACAGGATCTCGTCGATCTTCGGCTCGCCCTTCATGGCGCGCTGGATGGACAGCTTGGTGGCCTCGTAGTTGTACTGGTAAATCTTGGTGTCGTCCTTGGCTTGCCAGTGGATGAAGACGCCGCAGACGATGACCAGATCGTCGGCCTGCGACTTGCTGATGATGCCCTCCGCAACGCAATCGGTAACGGCCTTGGCCACCGCCGCCTGAGCGGGTCCGAACATCTGCACCGCCTGCGGAGCGCCCTTGATCGTCACCTTGGTAATCAGCACCGTCGCCGGCTTGCACACCAGATTGGGCGTCAGCACGGCCAGCAGGTTGGAGTGCCCCTGCTTCTGGTTCGCCAGGGCCGTGGCGAACGCCGTTCCCACCGGGCCGTCCTTGGAACCGATCAGCAGATCGATATGGGCCACCTCGTTGCCGTCGCCGACCAGTGCCTCGCCGATGAACATCGACATCGCTCGTTCTCCTGTTGAGGTTCGTGAATTCGGGTCGATGTGGAGGACTATATTCGGCGGAGGGGCTTTCGGCAAAAGAGAAAAGGCGAAAGGGCACGCCGAGGACGGACGGGCCGTCTGGAGTACCCTTGCCCGGAGCGCGCCGTGCCGTTGAGCGGTCTGGGTCGCGACCGCGCGGCGGGGAGGGCCGGCCTGTCGGAGTGACGGCGGCTCCCGCGCTTGACGACGTCAGCCCTTTGTTCCACCCATCGGGGGGCGGCGCACCCGTCGCCATCGGGGGCGCGGGTGACTTCCTTGCCTATCGACACCGCGCCCCGGCCGCGATTAGCAAATCGCAGCGACGCGCCGCTTGCTCCCTCTCTCACCGCACCTAGAATGACTCCCAGTAGTACATGACAAAAATGTTCGTGACACGAGGCTTGTTCCATGTCTGAAGGTCGCGGTTTAACCAGCGTCACTCGCCTGCTGGGTCTTCATCTCACGCCCGGTAAGCTGCGCGGTTTGCAGCGCATCTGCAACGATAACGGCACCCTGACGATGGTGGCGACCGATCAAAACAATTCCATGATCCGCATGATCAAGGACAGCCTCAAGAAGAAGGGCGAGATCCGCGAACCGACCTACAGCGAACTGGTCGAGGCCAAGATCGTCCTCGCCGACGCGCTGAGTAAGCACGCCAGCGCCGTTCTCGTCGATGGCTACTACGGTGCCTGGAACACCATCGCCAGCTTCCATCTGCCCGCCCACGTCGGCATGTTGGTCCGTGTCGAAAAGTCTGCCGCCCGCGAGAGCCGGGTCGCCGCGCCGCTTGGCGAAATCGAGCCGGGCTGGGGCGTGGACAAGATCAAGGCCATCGGCGCCGATGCCGTCAAGCTGCTCGCCCAGTTCGAGCCGACCGAGCCGGAGAGCGCCGAGCACCAGTTCGCCCTCGTCGAGCAGGTTTACGAGGAGTGCCGCCAGCACGACATTCTGCTGCTGCTGGAGACGATCGCCTTCCCCTACGGCGGCGAGAAGAAGGACAGCAAGAGCTTCCTCGACCGCAAGGCGACGACGGTCATCGAGAGCGCCCGCCAGCTGAGCCGCTACTGCGACATTTACAAGGCCGAGTTTCCCGGCTGGCTGGGCAAGGACAGCGAAAGCAAGCTGAGGGAGAACCTGCGCCAGCTGGACGCCGCCTCGGAGCGTCCCTGGGTGCTTCTCAGCGCCGGCGTCGATTTCCCGGCGTACAAGCAGCAGGTCGAGATGGCCGTCGCCGCCGGCGCCAGCGGCGTGCTGGGCGGCCGCGCCTTCTGGAAGGAGTATTTCCAGCAGGATGGGCCAGCCGCCCGCGAGCGCTTCGCGCGCGGCGAAGCCGCCGACCGCGTCCGTCAGATCGACGAGATTGTCAAGGCCAAGGCCAAGCCGTGGTTCACCCGCTACGGCCTGACGATGGACGAGTTGCACACGATGCGTGCCGCGGAGGGCTGGCATTTCCGCTACGGCGGCGGATTCGCGCCGGTGCATGGCGCCGTCCAGGGCGAAGGCTACTAGAAGATAAAAAGAACCTCACGCAAAGGCGCAAAGAGCGCAAAGAAATAAAAAGAAAGAAGTTGATTGTTCCTTATCGATTGTCTTCCTTTGCGCTCTTTGCGCCTTTGCGTGAGGTTCTTTCTTTGTTCCTCAACCGGCGGGCGACGTGGACCGACCTGAGCGACGCGCACCTGCTGGCGCAGTGCGCGGTGGACACCTATCGCGCCAGCGGCCCCGGCGGACAGAAACGCAACAAAACCAGTTCGGCGGTACGGCTGCGCCATCCGCCCAGCGGTCTCCTCGTCATCGCCGAGGAGAGCCGGTCGCAGCACGAAAATCGGGCGCGCGCTCTCCGCCGTCTGCGTCAGGCGCTATATCTTAAAGTGCGGGACGATTTGCCGCCGGAGGCGCGGACGCCGGCCAGCCTGGCGGCGCGGCCCGACTACGGCCCGGCGCGCGACGGCGATGGCCGGCTGCACCTGGGACGCAAAGACTCGCGCTACTGGCCCGCCGTCGGACTCGTCCTCGACGTGTTGCAGGCCGTCGGCGCGCGCGTGAGCGAGGCGGCTGAGGTGTTGGGGATCTCGACCGGCAACCTGATCGACTTCCTGCACGGCGACGACAAAGTATGGGAGCAAGCCAATCAGCTGCGGACGCGCTATGGGCTGAAATCTCTCCACTAAGCCGCAAGCGGTTCCCAAGGACACAATCCCTCATGGCCGCACCCTCCGGTTTCTCCTGGATCGAAAAACCGCTG
>DATBGU010000394.1:0-4550 GCA_036557825.1 Gemmataceae bacterium | reverse complement strand
CATTGCAACGGGAAATCCTCCGCGAAGAAATCCGAGCGGCTGTGGGAGAGCAGCCTCAGTGGCAGGAGTTTCAACACCTCGCTACCCGCCTGCTTGATCTGGCTGCCTGAGTGTTCGAAAGTCACGGAAAGTACAATTTTTGACCGAAAGGCAAGAGATTCGGCAGGCCGTACAAAGATATTTCGCACGGCGGGAAGATTACGCGCTCGCAGTTCTGGTTGGAAGCATGGTGATCTACCTGGACTTTGAGGATTCGTTCCGTGATCTGCATGTGATCGCAATCGTCGGCGAGGATGCGATGAAGCGATATGCAGTTTCGTCTGCTTGGGAGGATCTTCACCACGCGGAAAGAAAGGTGAAGGAGAATTTGCGGAGGGCGATTCAGGACTTGCTTCATGATGGTGACGAGGTGGTGAGTCTGGCGCTCACCATCGTACAGGAAGATGATCTTCTGGAAAGGGATCAGGTTGGGCTGAACAACTGTTTCTTCAAAACGGAAACGACTATCACCCATGACAGGCTTCGGTTCAGATCCCGCGCAGAGATCGCCGTCTATACGGAGTTGTGTCAGAGACAGCTCTTGTTCTTTCCGAACCCTGCTGCAATCTTTGGAGGCCATGCCAGGTTACAACGAGAGCCGGATTTTCTTCTCTGCTGCAAGGGCAAGTGGGGTATCCTTGAAGTGATGGGAGATCCATATCACAAGAACGCGGCGAAGGACCATGATCGGGCGAGATTTTTTAAAGAGGTAGGAGTGTTGTGCATTGAATTCTTCACTGCGGAGATGTGTGCAGTGAATCCCAGGGGAGTGGTGGATAGGTTTCTCGCAATTCTTGAGCAGTATTGAGAGGGTGTTCTGGTTCCCATGTCCCTGTGAAAAATGGTCAATATAGTCGAACAGATGCTTTCCCTCCACAAGCAACTGGCCGCCGCCAAGACGCCGCAGGACCAGACCATCCTCAAGCGCCAAATTGACGCCACCGACCGCCAGATTGACCAACTCGTCTACGAGCTTTATGGTTTGACGGAAGCGGAGATTCGGATAGTGGAGGAAAACGCATGAGCAAGCGCAAGACCAAGGGGCGAGGCGGCAGAACATCAACGGAGGCGTTCAAGATCATTGTCGAGAAGCACGCGGACGGTTATGTGGCTTATCCGTTGGGGCTGAAGGGCGTGGTGGTCGGCCAGGGCGATAGCTACGAACAAGCGATGGCCGACGTGAAATCCGCCATCCGATTCCACATCGAGACTTTCGGAAAGGACGTGCTGGACGTGGAATCTCCTGTGTTGGAGGCATTCGTCGCCGAGGCGGAGGTGGCGATGTAATGGCGAAGTTCCCCAGGGATGCCCCCAAGCAGCGCGTCCTCAAGGCGCTTGAAAGCCTCGGCTTCCGGCTGGTGCGCGAACAGGAGCACATCTCAATGATACGCGATAACGCCGATGGCACCCAGACGCCCTTGACCATGCCCAATCACCGGCGGATCAAAGGTTCGACGCTGCGAACGATCTGCACGCAGGCCAACATTCCCCGCAAGGACTTCTTGGACGCCTACCGAGAAACGTGAGGAAGACCCTCGCGCAGCAACTCCGCCTCGACGCAGCAGCGCAGCGCCGCCAGCAATCGGTCGGCGTCGTCGGCACAGCGAATGTCCTCCTGCAACGCGGCGCTCGCGCCATGTACGCAACATACCGAGGCGGCGTGCTCGCAGCGGTCCAGGCACTCGGTCTTGACGATGTGCAGCTTGTAAGGAAGGCCGGCTTCTTCGACTTGCCGCTTGAGCCATTTGTTCGGCGAGTTGTCGCACACGCGCCGCCACGCCTTGCGGCAATCCTTGCCATCGCACAAAAACACCGTCACACATGTCTTGCTCATCGCTCGTCTCCCTCCGAGATGTCACCTACCCCATTCTATCCGGCCGCCATCGTCGTGGGAAAACCGGATTGC
This sequence comes from Gemmataceae bacterium, assembly GCA_036557825.1. Classification (GTDB taxonomy): domain Bacteria; phylum Planctomycetota; class Planctomycetia; order Gemmatales; family Gemmataceae; genus JAJPHU01. The sequence goes on along the minus strand of DATBGU010000394.1, from coordinate 2,605 downwards.
AGGATGCTCGGCGGATCGCGCAGTAACTCCGGGTGGAACAGACCGAGGCGCGTGCGGTGCAGCAGAAAATCGGCGGCCGTCAACGCCGGTGCAACGAAACCGCTCGCCCGCCACGAGAGAAGAACACGATGCCTCCGCCGACCTTTCCGACTAGAACTCTCTGAGGGGCCGGCCGATAATCCCGTCCGCAAGGCCAGGCAAGGCACGGCCCGCCGAGCAAGTGTGCGTAGGACGATCAAACCAATGGAAACGGTCGTGGATGACGAACGGGGATACGTCTTGGGGCAGTCGGTGGAGGCCGCTCGGCGGCTGGGAGTGCAGGATTCCCACTTCGCGGAGGCCTCCGAGCGGCTCCTGGACGAGCTGGCCCTGCGGCCGGACGATCGTGTGGTTGAGTTCGGCTGCGGCCCCGGCGCCTTCAGTCGCCGCATCCTCCGCCGGCTGGGCGCCGGTGGTGTGCTGGTCGGCGTGGACGCCACCGAGGGACTGTTGGCCCAAGCGCGTGCCGCCCTAGCCGGGGCGGGGCCGGCGCGGTTTGAGCCGGTCAAGGCCGATGTCTCCGCGTTGGGGTCGTGGCTGGAGGGAGCGAACGTGGTGGTGGGGCGGGCAGTGCTTCATCACATCCCGATGGCGGAGTTCCTGCTGGGCCGACTCCGCGCTGCCCTGCGGCCGAGCACCCGCGTCGGCTTCTTGGAGCCTGACTTCCGCGCGCCGCTGGCCCGCTTGGCCTACCTTGAGGCGACGGGCCGGCCGGAGCTGGAGCCTCTCCGAGCCTGGGCCGTCGCCATCAACCAACTCTACCTGGCCCGCCGCCTGTCCCCGGCCGTCGGAGCGACTTTGGCCCTCGCTCTGGAGGGGGCGGGTTATCGCAAGGTGCGCGCAGCCTGGGAGGAGTGCCGGTCGGACCAGACGATGGTCGAGAACATGCTCATGCTCTACGATGAGGTCCGCGACCGGCTGACGTCGCTGGGGATCATGACGGCCGAGGAGGTTGCACGGCAACAAGAGCTGCTCCGCGCGGCACACGCCGAATCGTTGCCGCCCGCCTGGGCCACCTTCCGCGTCGCCTGCGAGGCCTGACCGTTCGTGACGGGCGTCGAGGGGAGACACCCGAATCCGCAGGTGCGGAAGGAACCGCGGGCGCGCTCTCCCAAGCACGCCTGGCCGGATGACCGGTGGACCGCCACAGGCGATCGGCGTAGCGGCCGGGCGGAAGAACGGTTGTTCTCAGCTATCCGCAGCGATAAACTCACCCTCTAGAAGTGAATTCGCGCATGCAAAGAGCGTGCATCCAAGAAAGTCGCGTGGGAGGAAATATGACAACCGAAAGCAAATCCCCGGTGGTGAGCGGGACGAACGGGGCGAATGGAACGAACACGCCTCGGGCCCGGTCGAATCGAGACTGGTGGCCGAATCAGTTGAACCTGGAGATCCTCCACCAAAACGGTCCCCTGGCCAACCCCATGGACCGGGAGTTCAACTACGCCGAGGAGTTCAAGAAACTCGATCTCGATGCCCTGAAGAAGGACATCGAAGCAATGATGACGACGTCACAGTATTGGTGGCCGGCCGACTACGGCCATTACGGTCCGCTGTTCATTCGGATGTCGTGGCACGCCGCCGGCACCTACCGCATCGCCGACGGCCGGGGCGGCGGAGGCTCCGGCAGCCAGCGCTTCGCGCCCCTCAACAGCTGGCCCGACAACGCCAGCCTCGACAAGGCCCGGCGCTTGCTTTGGCCGATCAAGCAGAAGTACGGCCAGAAACTCTCCTGGGCCGATCTGCTTATCTTCGTCGGCAATTGTGCCCTGGAGTCGATGGGCCTCAAGACGTTCGGGTTCGCCTTCGGCCGGGAGGACATCTGGGAGCCGGAATCCGACATCAACTGGGGGTCGGAGATCGAGTGGCTTGGAGCCAAGCGTTACGAGGGTGACCGGCAGCTCCAAAAACCCTTCGGCGCTGTTCAGATGGGCCTGATCTACGTGAATCCAGAGGGTCCGGAAGGGAAACCGGATCCGCTCGCCGCGGCCAAGGACATTCGCGAAACGTTCGGCCGCATGGCCATGAACGACGAGGAGACCGTTGCGCTGATCGCGGGCGGCCACACCTTCGGCAAGGCCCACGGTGCCGCCAACGCGGCTCAGTACTGCGGCCCCGAACCGGAGGCCGCCGGCCTCGAAGAGCAAGGTCTCGGCTGGTCGAACCGTTTCGGAACCGGCAAGGGCGCCGACGCGATCACCAGCGGTCTGGAGGGCGCCTGGACCTCCAACCCGGTGAAGTGGGACAACGGCTACTTCGAGAACCTGTTCGGCTACGAGTGGGAGCTGACGAAGAGTCCGGCCGGCGCGTACCAGTGGACCCCCAAGGATGCGAAGGCGCGGGACACCGTGCCCGATGCGCACGATCCGTCGAAGCATCACGCCCCCATCATGTTCACGACGGACCTCGCCCTGCGGATGGACCCGATCTACGCGCCGATTTCGAAGCGCTTCCACAAGAACCCGGACCAGCTCGCCGACGCCTTCGCCAGGGCGTGGTACAAGCTGATCCACCGCGATATGGGCCCCGTCTCGCGGCTGCTCGGCCCGCTGGTCGCTCCGCCGCA
>DATBGU010000393.1:0-12530 GCA_036557825.1 Gemmataceae bacterium | reverse complement strand
GAAATAACCTCGTCTCGGTTCCTCCTTCATCCCTCATCCTTCCTTCTTTCGGAGTTGGCGCTTGGCCGTGAAGAAATCGCTCAACACGGCGGCGCAGCGGTCGGCGAGGACGCCGCCGATCACTTGAGCGCGGTGGTTCAGTCGCGGATCGCTGGGGATCTCATAAAGCGTGTGGCATGCACCGGCCTTGGGATCGGTGCAGCCGTACACGACCAGCGGCAACCGCGCCAGCACGATGGCGCCGGCGCACATGGGACACGGTTCCAGGGTCACGTACAGAGCGCAGTCCTCCAATCGCCACGAACGCAGGGCGTTGGCTGCCTGCGTGATGGCGATCATCTCAGCGTGGGCCGTCGGATCGTGGAGTTGTTCGCGCTGGTTGTGCGCCCGCGCCAACACGCCCTTTTGCCACGAGACGATGACGGCGCCGACCGGCACCTCGTCCTCGGCGTCGGCCATGCCGGCCTCGGCCAGCGCCATCTCCATATGGTGGACGTGGAAGGGATGGCGCGGATCGGTCAACGGCAATTCCAGCGGCGAGAAATCCACAGTTCACTCTCCCGGCTCGCCGAACCTTTGTATTGCGGCTTTCACCGCGCAAGGGCTACAATGCCATCCATATAGGACCATAAGGATGATAGGGACCGTCGCCGTCGTCACCAACTCGGGTGCCTCGTGTCCAGGGATGCCAACCAAAACATGCCCCGATCCCGCCGCCGACTTGTCGTCCTCGGCTCGACCGGCTCGATCGGCACCAACTGCCTCGATGTCGTGGAGCATCTCGGCGACCGCTTGCAAATCCTCGGACTCAGCGCCCATTCCAGCGGCGACGCCCTGCTCGAACAAGCCCACCGTCATCGGCCGCGCTGGATCGCTCTCACCGACGGCGACGCGGCGAAACAACTCGATACATCGCAACTGCCCCCCGAATGTCGTCTGCTGCACGGACCCGACGGCATCGCCGAAATGGTGAGCGATCCGGACGTGGACATCGTCGTGACCGCCATTGTCGGCGCCGCCGGACTGATCGGCACCTGGGCCGCCCTCGAAGCCGGCAAGACCGTCGCCGTCGCCAACAAGGAAACGCTCGTTCTCGCCGGCGCTCTCGTCACCGACCTCGCCGCCCGTCGCGGCGGCCGTCTGCTCCCCGTCGATAGCGAACACAGCGCCATTTTTCAGGCCATGCAGGGCAGTCCGCCCGACGCCGTCGAACGCATCGTGCTGACCGGCAGCGGCGGTCCCTTTCGCGGCCGCAGCCGCGCCGACCTCGCCGGCGTCCGCGTCGAGGAGGCGCTGCGCCATCCGACCTGGCGCATGGGGCCGAAAATCACCATCGACTCGGCGACGCTGATGAACAAGGCGTTGGAAGTCATTGAGGCCCGCTGGCTGTTCGGTCTGCCGCCGGAGCGCATCGAAGTCATCATCCACCCCGAATCGGTCATTCACTCCTTCGTCGAGTTCAAGGACGGCTCGGTGCTGGCGCAGTTGTCGCCGCCGGACATGCGGCTGCCGATCCAGTACGCCCTGACGTATCCGGAGCGGGTGTGCGGCCCGGCCCGACGGCTGAACTGGAGCGAATTGTCGGCGTGGCACTTCCAGCAACCCGACCACGAGACATTCCCGGCCCTACAATTAGGTTACGAGGTCGCGCGCCGGGGCGGCACCTGCGGCGCGGCGCTCAACGCCGCCAACGAGGCGGCGGTCGAACGCTTCCTCAAGGGCGACCTGGATTTCCTCGACATCCCGCGCGCCTGCCGCGCGGTGCTGGATCATCACAACTACGAACCCTCGCCGACGCTGGCCGAACTGAGCGCCTGCGATCGCTGGGCTCGACAGGAGGTAGGCCGTTGGATCAGCCCCAGACCCCGAACCAGTCCGACCCCGTGAAACCGGTCAACGACCCGCGGAGCGGGGGGCATCAACCCCCTGAGGAGCGCGTTACTCAGGGGGCTGACGCCCCCCGCTCCGAAACCGACGCCGCGCCGCCGCCGCCCCTGACGCCAAAAGACTGGTTGATGAGTAATGCCATCTATCTCGTCATCCTCGGCGGCCTCGTCGGCGTCATTTGGTACAAGTTCGGACTCGAAGGCGTCTGGACCGCCGCCAAGGTTGCCCTCGGACTCGGCTTCGTCATCTTCATCCATGAATTAGGGCACTTCCTGGCCGCCAAGTGGTGCGACGTTCACGTGCAGACGTTCAGCATCGGTTTCGGTCCCGCCCTGCCCGGATGCAGTTTTCAGCGCGGCGAAACCACCTACAAAATCGGCGTGCTGCCGCTGGGCGGCTACGTCAACATGGTCGGCGAGGGGCCGGAAACCGACGAGGACGAGAACTATCCGCGCTCGTTCAAGAACAAGACGGTCGGCCAGCGCATGCTCATCATCTCGGCCGGCGTTCTTATGAATGTGCTGCTCGGCTGCGTGCTGTTCATCGTCGTCTACTACTATTACGGCGTCGCCGAACCGCCGGCCATTGTCGGCCGTGTCGATCCCGGCTCACCGATGTGGGTCAACGGCATCCCCAGCGGCGCGCTCATCACCGAGCTGGACGGCATCCGCAACCCGGTTTTCAAGAACCTCAAAATGAAGGTCGTTCTCTCCGGCGAGGGCGAGAAACTGCCCTTCACTTTCGTGACCTACAACGAGGAGGGTGAAGCGCTCGGCGAGCGCACGGTGTACCTCTTGCCGCGCAAGGAAGAAACCGATCAGAACCCGGTTGTCGGCGTCTCCCCCGGCCGGCAGCTGCGCTTGTATCCCAAACTGCCGATCGGCTTGCCCGTGAGGCGGGGCAGCGCCGCCGCCGCCGCTCGCCCTCTGCCCGTGGAAGCGGACGAGATCGTCGTTGCCGCCACCGACCCGGACGACCCGGAGAAGCTCAAGGAGCTGAAGCGCGATCCGAAGTCCGACCCCTTCGGCTACCAGGATCTGGCCCGGCGCGTCCGCGCCCTGGAAGGTAAGAAGATGGTCGTCCGCGTCGCACCGGCCAAAACCGGCGCGCAACCCAAGACCGTCGAACGCGACGTGCCGTTGGAAGGGTTCCACTTCAACGATACGATCGTCGGCTGCACGCAAATCCAGGACGATCCACACGAGAAATACGACCCCTTCCGGGTGCGCGAGCTGCCGCTCGATCCACGCCATCCCGGCAGCGACCGCCGCGACCCGTTCGCCTTCTACGATCACTTGCGGCGGTTGGCCGGTCTGCCGATGGTCGTGCAAGTCCGCCGCGGCGATCCCGACAGCGAGGATCTCCGCGCCGAGGCGAGCGGCGGCCCAATCGTCAACGTGTTCGTGCCGCCAGCCTATCACGTCACCTTCGGCCTGCGCATGAAGATGGGCAAGGTGGCCGGACTTCGCGAGAATTCCCCCGCCGCCCAGGCCGGCGTGCAGAAGGGCGATGAATTGGTCAAGGTGGTCCTGAAGGACGATCGAGGGGAAAAACTGTATTCGTCGGCCGAACTGGACCCGGAACGCCTGCCGGACGAACTGGCGCGGGCGGCGGCGAAAAGGTCCGGCAAAAAGATGGTGCTGCTGACCATCCGCCGTGAGCCGTCCGACAAAGACATCGACTTGGAGCCGGTCGAATGGGATCCGCGCTGGGACAACGATCGGGAACTCCCGCTCAGCCCCGGTTCGCCTCTGGCGATTCCGCAACTCGGCGTCGCCTACTGGGTGTTGAGCCAGGTCGTGGCGGTGGAACCCGGTTCTCCCGTCGCCGAGGGCCTGAAAAAGGGAGACACCATCAAGGCCGTGTCCTTCAAGGAGAAATCGCCCTACACCAAGAAGGTCGATTGGAGCGAGTGGAGCGAGTTGGAGTCGAAGCGCGACGGCGGCAGCCAGTTCGACCGCTGGGCGCAGGCGTTTCAGTTAGTGCAACTCATCGACGACAAGGAGGTGAAGGTCCGCGTCAATCGGGCGGGCGACGAGACCAAGAAGGACATCGAGATGACGGCCACGGAGGACACGAGTTGGCCGCTGATCGATCGCGGCATCCTCCTGCGCGACGATTACACCATCCAGAAGGCGGATAACTTCGGGCAGGCCCTGGCGCTGGGCGCGCGCGAGACGCGCAACTGGATCGGCATCATGTACCTGCAATTGAAGAGCCTTCTCTCGGGCCGCGTTTCGGTCAAGCAGGTGAGTGGGCCGCTGGGCATGATGCAGCAAGCCTTCACCGTTGCGCAAAGCAGCGACCTCGGTTTGCCGCTGCTGTTTTTGGGCATCATCAGCATCAACCTGGCCGTGGTCAACTTTCTGCCCATCCCCATCCTGGACGGCGGACACATGGTCTTCCTGATTTACGAGAAGTTGCGCGGCCGGCCGCCCACCGAGAACGTCAAGCTCGTCGCCACCTATATCGGTCTGGCGGTGATTCTTTTGATCTTCGTAGTGGCGACGTTTCACGATTTTCGCAAAATGTTCGGCATCTGAGGCTCGCCCGCGCGGACATTGTCGGATATGAGTAGGGTGGGCCGAGTCTTCGAGGCCCACCACGTCGCCCTGGTGGGTCTCGAAGACTCGGCCCACCTTACAGCAGATCGCATTGATGGAGTTGCACCATGACACGCTCTGCCGCGCGCCGTCACGGCGCCGTACAGGCCGACAAATCGCTGCCGCCGGCGCCGCCCCCCTTCGACAACGCCCCCGACGATCCGTATGCCGCTCCGGCCGCGTCGATCACGCCCTGGTACTGGCGCTTCGTCATGTTTTTGTGGCTGACGTCGTTCGTCATCCTGCTGATGTACGAATGGCTGGCTGGAATCTTCAAGTCGTGGGCCAATTGAGGCGAGGCACATTTTGCGTGAACCTTTGCGCCTCCGGCGGCTCTTGATAAGGAAGCCCAGCCGCCGGGAGACGTCATGGAACGATCGATCGAACTGCAACCACCGCCGCCGGGCGGCACGCGCGAGCTGCTCCGGCTGGCCTGGCCGCTGGTGCTCAGCAACAGCATCTTGATGGCGCAGATCATCCTCGATCGCGTCCTGCTCAGCCATTTCAGCCTCGCTTCGGTAGCGGCCGGCTTCTCGTCCACCATCTTGTTCTGGGCGTTCCTTGCTCTCTTTCAATTCACCGCCAACTACGCCACGACCTTCGTCGCCCAGTACACCGGCGCCGGCCGGCCCGAGCGCGTTGGACCCATCATCTGGCAGGCGGTCTGGTTCGCCCTGTTTGTCGGCGTCGCCTTTCAACTGCTGCAACCGCTCGCGGGCTGGATCGTGGCCCTCGGCGGTCACAGCGATGAACTCCAGGAACTGGAAACGACCTACTTCCGTTGTCTGGTCGTGTCCGCCCTTCCCACGATTCTGAGCGCCGCTCTGACCAGCTTTTTCGCCGGCCGCGGCGACACGCGCACGGTGCTGTTCGTCAACGCCACGGGACTGATCGTCAACGGCGGGGCCGCAACCGTGTTGATCTTCGGGTTGTTCGGATTGCCCGCGCTGGGCATCGTCGGCGCCGGCCTGGCGACCGTGGTGGGCACCTCCACTTCCGCCCTCGTCGCCCTGCTTTTGATGCTGCGAAGGACACACCGCCGCACACACGCCACGCTCTCCGGCTGGCGCTTCGATTTTGAGCTGTTCCGCCGCCTGATGCGCTTCGGCGTGCCCAACGGACTGTTCGCCACACTCGACGTATTGGGCTTCACCGTATTTCTGCAACTGATCGGCAAAATCAGCCCGGCGGACCTCGCCGCCACGAGCATCGCCTTCACCCTCAATCTGCTCGTCTATTTCCCGATGGTGGGCGTCGGTCAGGCCATCGAGGTGCTGGTCGGCCAGCGTCTCGGCGAGGACCGGCCCGACCTGGCCGAACGGACGACCCGGAGCGGTCTGCGCTTGGCCCTGCTGATCACGACGGCCGGCGTGCTCACCTATGTCCTCATGCCGCACGCGCTGGCCGGACTCTTCCACGGCTCCGAGAGCGACGAATTGTGGGAGCCGATCCGCACGCGCGTGCCGGTCCTACTCCGCTTCGTGGCGATCTACTCGCTTTCCGACACGATGAACGTCGTGTTCTCCAACGCGCTGCGCGGCGCCGGCGATACGCGCTTCGTCACCTGGGCCGCTCTGATTCTGTCCTGGCCAGTCATGGTTTTGCCGACCTGGGCCGCCGTCAGCTACGGCTGGGGGCTGTACTGGGCCTGGACGTTCGCCAGCACCTACATCATCGCACTGGCCCTCATCTTCTGGTTCCGCTTCCGGCAAGGCAAATGGCGCAGCATGCGCGTCATCGAGCCGCATTAATCAGACATAGCCCAATCACTTCCGCAGCGCTTGCGCCGTCTGCACGGACAGCGTGAAAATGACCTGGCCGGAACCGGAGCGCTGGCGCAGTTCGAGCCGATCGACGAATTGCAAGGCGGCGAGCAGGCCATCCACCTGCTTGTCGGCCGCTTCTCGGCTGAGCTTGTTCTGGTCAACGAGGAACTGCACGATCGGTTGACGACGTTCCTGTAAATAGGCGCGCCACGCCTTGAACGAGATGCGCAACAGTGGAACCGGAGCATCGGTGGAGGGAGCGGAGTCCGGCGGCGCCTGCGCGAAGCGCGTCAAACTTTCGAGCGAACTGGCGAGCACGAGATAGCCGTTGAGCAGGCCGTAAGCGGGCCGCACGCCGGGCGGCAGGCCGCGCTCGCTCGTGAGATAGTGGACTTCCTGCTTGTCCACGTTGGTCTTTTTGAGGATCATCGGCCGATCGCGCTGCTGGCCGGCGTGGGCGAAGATGGCCAGACGGGCCGCGAAATCGAGGGCGTCGAACAGATCGCGCTGAAGGGACTTCCTGGCTCGGTCGGGATCCACGCGCAGGGCAAACAGCGTTTGGGGCAGCCAGCTGTCGGCACGCGGCGCGGGAGCAGTCACGCACACCCCCCAGTCCGGCCCCAACCCCGGCAGCACGTCCTTGGCGAAGTCCTCCGTACCCAGCAGCGTTCCGAGTTGGCGGTTGAGATCGGTATGAAGCAATTGCCGGCCCTTCGGCGTCATGAAGCCGCCGAGCACGTCGAGCAGCATCGCGCCGTCGAAACGCCCGCCGACGGCCAGCAGCGCTTCCTGGGGAAAACGCCGCCATACGGCGCTCGGCGCGGCACCTTCGCGGAACAGCTTGCGCGCGGCGGGCGGCAATTCCTCGACGTGGGCACGCAGGCCCAGAGAAAGATTGATGTCCCGTTCCGCCGGCGCCAACGAGACGACAACGCTTTCCAGCGCCTTCCAGTAGGAGGCGAAATGCTTAACGGTGGCGACGCGCTCGGCCGGCGCGCCGTCGGTCTTCGATTCCACTTCGTCGTCGAATGCTCGCGGGTTGAGCCACACCGCCAGCAAGGCGCGGTCGGCATCCAGTTCGCGCAGCCGCTGCGTCACCTCCGGCACCGCGTCGGCCGAGCGCATGCGGTCGCAGTCGATGGTCTGCCGCAGCATGGATTCCTGGCCGGAAAACGCCAGGATGGGACCGTGGACGTAGTAAAACCCCGGCGGCTTGTCGCGCTCGGCGCGCTTGTCGTATTCGAGACGGCGATAATACACAGCCCCGTTGTGGCGGCGCTCCTCCAACTCTTTTAGTTCGCCGTCTTCTTTCTGGACCTTGTTGATCCGCTCGATGGTGTCGGCGAGGATCTTGGGGTTGCGGGCGCGAATGAGGATGACGCCCTGTTCCTGTTCCGGTTTGCCGGGCGGGCCGGGTCGGTACGCGAACACGATCGCATCGCCCAGCAGGTCGTCACGCAGCCGAGCCCAATCGAGTCCGAGCTTTTCCTTCATCCGGCTCTCGATGCGATCGAGCTTCTTCAACTCCTCGCTCTTGTGGATCTTGTCGGCCAGGGGCGATCGTTTCAGCTGTTCGAAGAACGGCGATGCCTGCAAGGAGGCAGCGTGGCCGCGCAGATCCTGCACCACAACACAAAAGCCGACCGGATCAGGCACGAGGCGGAGCAGCTCGTCGCGCGGCGTGGCCGCCCGCAGCGGCGCCGCGAACAGAAAATGAACCACCGAGGCACAGAGAACACAGAGAAGCCAAAAACGCGCAGAGAAGCGAACTCGCGCGGTTAAACCGTTGCTCTGCATGTTTATTCTCTCTATTTTTTCTTCTCTGTGTTCTCGGTGACTCGGTGGTCAGGTCTTATTAACTCTAAAACCCCTTCGCCCCCGTCTCCATCGGGGGCAGTTCGCGCAAGAACAGATCGACCGCGCGGCGTGCGGAACTCGTCACGGGCTCCAGCCCGGTGGAGACGCCCTCGCCGGCTTCGCGCAGCGGCTGCGTCGGCGGCTCGATCGACTCCAGATCGACTGTCGGGAGTGCGGGGGTGGCCACTTTCGGCACCAGCCAGCGCGTTTGTCCCATCGTTTCATCGGCGGTCTGACTGGTCAGCGAGGCGACAGCTTCTCCCAACTCCTCGGCCGACTCGCGCAAGGTCGGCGAATCGGCCGGAAGGCCCTTCGGCGTCTCATGTTTCACGCTCGGTTCCGATGTCTTCGCCGGATGCGCGGCGCGTTCGCCGCGCCAGTCGAGCCGCACCGCCAACACGATAAACAATCCGGCCGCCAGCGCCAAAGTGACGGCCCAGCGCCGGCGGGCGCGGCGACGGGCGCGGCGGCGGTCGAGCAGCACGCGCTCGGCAATCCGCTCGGTCAGGTCGGCGGGCGGGAGCGGCGCGGCCAACAGACGCAGCCCGTCCTGCAAACGCCGACTCCCCGAGACCAGCGCCCGGCACTCCGGGCAGCCGCGCAGATGCTCGTTCCACTCCGGCGATTCCATCGGCGTGCCGTCGAGTCCTTGCTGCAACAGATCGTGAGAGGCGGGACAGTTCATCGTGGTTCTCTCCGGCTATCCGGCAGAGGGGTGGCCGGATGTTCTTCAGGCTCACCGGGGACCATGCCGCGGCGGCGCAGGCGTTCGAGGACTTCCAGGCGGGCGCGGTGCAGCCAGGTCTTGATGGTGCCGACCGGCCGATCCATCACCCGCGCGATGTCCTCATACGGTTGGCCGTGCTCATGGAACAGCACAAAGGCGGTGCGATACTCCAGGCGCAACTCGGCCAGGGCGGCCTGGATTTCTTGAAGCAACTCGTCGGAATCGTCGGCGGCGGGTCCGGGCAGCGTGTCTTGCAAATAATCGACCAGCTCGGGGCGCCGGCCGCGCTGCGCCAGCCAGGTCCGGCAGCGGTTGACGGCGATGCCCATGATCCACGGCTTGAGCGGGCGTCGCGGATCCCAACCGCGCAAACTGCGGAAGATGCGCAGGAACACCTCCTGGGTCACATCTTCGGCGTCGTGGCGATGGTTGAGCAGCCGCACACACAGGCCGAACACGTCGGCCTGGAACCGTTGCACCAGCCCAAAAATGGCCTCGTCGTCGCCGCGCAAGCAGCGTCGAACCAGGATGGCGTCATCGTCGAAAGTCACGGTGGCTGCTCGTGCCAGCGGCTCGCGAGAACATACCCGGTGGAGCGGAAAAGAGTTTCACCGTAGGTCAGGCTTTCCAGCCTGACGACGGCAACGAAGAGTCAGGCTGGAAAGCCTGACCTACGATTCGAGCGATTCACGCAGCAGGTCGAGCGCTTCCTGGGTGGAGGTCTCCCGGAGCGTCTTGCCGCGCTTGGCCAGAGCCTCACCGAACCGAATGGCGGTGTCCTGCATGCGTTCGTGGGTCTCGCTTGAGCCGCCGACGAGCAAGAAGTTGTCGCCGCGCGTCAGCCGTTGATGGCCGTCCTCGTTGTCCAAGCCGACTCCGAGGAACCCCACGATTCGCGTGTCTTTACCTTCTTCTCTGCGGGTCACTGGATTGCCCCTCGCGTTAGGTTGGAAAAGATCAACCGTCTGAGCAAACCTTGCCATTCACAACTATACGAAGCTTTCGCCGATGGGGTCAACCAGAAACGAAGGCGAGCGGGAGTGGATGCCCCCTGTTGCTTCTCCCAACAGGGGGCTGACGCCCCCCGCTCGCCGACTCTCCGTTTTTCACGTCGCGCGGAGATACTCCCTGCGGGCGGGGCGGCGCTCCAGAGAATGATGACTGGTGAACAGTGCGGTGCGCTCGAAGGGGAAAACGGCGGTGAAGTGTTCAAGCAGGCGCTCGCGGACCAGCGACGGTCGCAAAGGACCGCGACGCTCGCGGGCCAGCGAAGTCATCGGCTCGCGGTCGCCGGGGATACTCCGGAGGATGCGGAAAGGGAACAGGTCCGGGTCGATGTTCAGCACGGCACCGAAGTAAGCGACCCAATCGCGCACGGCGACGCCGACACCAGCGATGAGACGCTGTCCCACCCATACGCCCGGCTGTCCCGGGCGCATTACGCCCCTCGTGCCGAAATCGTCCAGCACGCCGATCAGAACGCGCTGAAGACGCTCGACGTAGGTGGACAGACCCAGACCGCGCCAGTCCAGCGGTACGATCGGATAGACGGCCAGCTGTCCCGGCAGATGCAGCAGCGAGCCGCCGCCGCGGTTGACCCAGCGCAGCGGCCAGCGCCGCGCCCGCAGCTCATCGAGATCGCAGCGGATGTCCGCAGGCGAACCGTCTCGCCCCACGGTGATAATCGGCGGATGTTCGCACAACATCAGCGAAGCCGAGGAGCGTTCACCCGCCGCCTCGTAGGCCAGCACCCGCTGCAACGCCAAGGCCGACTCGAATTCGACCTGGCCGAGCAGATAGACGCGCAGGACCGATCCTGTCGGCGTCATCTCGTCCCAAGTGGCGTGATCCAGGTGCATGAGCATCCGTCCGTCACAACGCGGTCCAGTACGAAACCCGATCGGATGCTCCAACATAACACCGGCCACATCGCGGCGGCAAGGGAATTGGCAAGCCGGCGTCAGCGGCAGAAGAGGAGGACCGTGGTATAGGGGAACTCGTGCTGCTGCCGGGCGTGCCAGCCGCTCGGGGCGAGCTGCGATGCCATCCGGACCCGCTCTTGGCGCGGCAGGGCGGCGGTCATCACCACCCAGATGCGCTCGCCGGGCGGCGCCGGCAGCGGCGAATCGTCGAGCAGATGAAACGCCGATCCCAGCCGGCGGAAGTAATACTGTTGGGCGACATCGTTGCCCAGGATGAGATCGTCGCCGCGCCGCCGATTCCGCACGAGGGCGGCGACGGAGGCGAGGTCCGCCTCGCGCCAGGTGTGGACGACCTGCTCCAGTGAGGAAGCCGCGGGCAGCACCAGCAAGACGATCAAGCCGGCGACGGCGAAACGGTTGCGTGCCTTCAGCCACGTCCGCACCGGCGGCACGCCGGCGGCAGCGAGCAGCAGAATGGCCGGCATCGCGTATGCCATGACGCGCGCGCCGCCGAACGGATAGCGATGCACGCAGGCCGCCAACAACGCCAGGACAATCGGCGTCAGCATCATTCGCACCATCGTCCGCTCGCCGCGTCGCCACAGCATCAGCGCTCCCGGCACCAGCAGCACCACTAGGAACTGCCCCAGAGGCTTGCAGCAATAGCGGCACACCTCGAACGGCGACAGCAAAAGCCAGCGGGGCACCGTCCACGGCCGATGCCAGTCCGGCATGAAGGCGACCCAACAGGAGTGAATCTCAGCGTCGTGCTGGCAGCGCACCGGACCCATCAGCAACCAGAACAGCGTCGCGCCTGTCGCCAGCGCCAGCGCCGCCCACCCCAGCCAGGTTCGCAATTGTTTCGCACTGGAAACCACCGGCAGATAGGCGAGAAGAACACCCGCGCAGATAAAACAAGCGGGATACGAGGACAGTAACAGCAGCGGAGCCAACAAGGTGTAAGCCGCCAGCTGACGATTCAGGGAAGCGAGCCGGACACAACACGGCACCGCCAGCACAACTACAGCGGCCAACACATCGACGGAGTACGCTTTGGCCTCGGAGGCGTGCCAGAGGAGCTGCTCCGAGACGGCGAAGAGCAGCACGGCCCACGGCGCCGCCAAGGATGGCAGCAAGCCCCGCGCCACCGGCACAAACAAGAGCAGCGCCGCGCAGCTGGCCAAAAAGGACGGCAAACGCAAAGAGTGGCTGCCGTCGCCGAGCACCAGACTGACCGTTTTCAGCACTACCAGATACAGCGGCGGCGCGGCCTGATGATAGTCGAGACGGCCCAAAAACAAATCGCCGAATCCGCGCGCCGTCACTGTGAGCAAAAGCCCGGCCTCATCCTGCCAGACGGCACGGTCGCGCAGGTAATGGAATGAACGCAGGCCCAGTCCCAGGACCAGCAGCGCGGGCAGAAGCAGGACGCCGATCCGCGCGCTCCATTGGTGAGGCGGCTTCATGATCTCGCTCCCTGCGACACCGAGTATCTTTCAAGAGAAGGGGGCCGCTATACCCTCCCTTCACCGTCGCCACAAGAGCGATCCTCACCAGGTGTCCACCGCCGGACGAAAAAATCCCCCGCGCATCGCCCTCCTCTCCGTAGCCGTGAGGGCTGATTTTCGCCTGGAAATATCGTTGTCTCCCTCCCATCCTCCTCGAAGGAGGCGAGGGATTCCATCTTCCGTCGCCAGGTCCTTTTGCTCCCTTCCCCCGGACGACCTAGAATGAGTAAAGGACGTTGGGGCACGAAGGCTCCCTGTCC
>DATBGU010000392.1:0-51397 GCA_036557825.1 Gemmataceae bacterium | reverse complement strand
GCCTTGGCCCTCAGCCCCGATGGCGGTACGTTGTACGTCGCCAACGGCACCAATAATTGTATTGCCGTCGTCCGCCTCGGCGCACGTGCGCGCACCGGCGGCGAGGGCAAGCCGGCGCGCAGCGCCGTCGCGGGGCTGATCCCGACCGGCTGGTATCCCGGCGCCGTCCTCGTCTCCGCCGACGGCAAAAAGCTATTCGTCGCCAACGTCAAGGGACACGGCTCGCTGAGCCAGCCGCGCCCCATCGAGAAGGGCAAAAACTCGCACGACCATCTCGGCTCCGTATCCATTATCGACGTGCCCGACGAGGCCCAGCTGGCCCGTTATACCGATGGAGTCAACACCAACAACCGCCTGGCCTATAGCCTCGCCGGTCTGGAAAAGCCACACGCCGACGCCAAGCCCGTGCCGGTGCCGCGACGACACGGCGAGCCGTCGGTCTTCCGCCACGTTATCTACGTCATCAAGGAGAACCGCACTTACGACCAGGTGTTCGGCGACATGAAGGAGGGCGAGGGTGATGCCCACCTGGCCATCTTCGGCGAAAAGGTGACGCCCAACCACCACGCCCTGGCGCGGCAGTTCACGCTGTTCGACAACTTCTATTGCAGTGGCGTCCTCAGCGCCGACGGCCATCAGTGGGTCAACGAAGCCTACGTCACCGATTACCTGGAAAAAGCGTTCGGCCACTTCACGCGCAGCTATCCCTACGAGGGCAGCGATCCGCTCGCCTACGCCTCCAGCGGCTTCCTCTGGGACAACGCGCTGGAGCGCAAAAAGACGTTCCGCAACTACGGCGAGTTCGTCAAGGCGACGCTGCCCAAAGGAACGACGTGGACCGACGTTTTCAACGATTCCAAGAGCGAGGCCGGCAAGATCCGCATCGAGGTCAAGCCGAACGTGCATTCACTGGCGCCGTTCACGCGGGCCGGCTATCCCGGCTTTCTGCTCACGGTGCCGGACGTGCGGCGAGCGCGCATCTTCATCGAGGATCTGCGCGATTACGAACGGAAGGGCGAGTTTCCCCATCTGACGTATCTCTATTTGCCCTGCGACCACACCAGCGGGACCAAGCCGGACTTGCCGACGCCGGAGGCGATGGTGGCCGACAACGATCTGGCGCTGGGGCGCGTGGTGGAGGCGGTCAGCAAGAGCAAGTTCTGGAAAGACACCTGCATTTTCATCGTCGAGGACGACCCGCAAAACGGCTTCGACCACATCGACGCCCATCGCACTGTCGCCCTGGTCGTCAGCCCGTACACGCGGCGCAAGTTCGTCGATCGCACCAACTACAACCAGACCGGCATGGTCAAGACCATCGAGCTGATCCTGGGACTGCCGCCGATGAACCAGCTCGATCTGTCGGCGACGCCGATGCGCGGCTGCTTCCAGGACGCGCCGGATCTGACGCCGTACATCTGCCGGCCCAACCAGGTGCCGCTCGACCGGATGAATCCACCGCTGAAGAAACTGCAAGGACAGGCCCGGCACTGGGCGGAAAAATCGCTCGAACTGGATCTCGACGACGCCGACGAGGCCGACGAGGACACGCTCAATCGCATTCTCTGGCACGCGGTGCGCGGCGTCGAGGCGCCGTACCCGGAACGGTTCGCCGGCAAAAGCGCCAACCCCTGACAGGTCGGGTCGGACCGATTGTGCCGTGCGGGCGGGCCGGCATTCAATGGCCCCCGGCGCGCCGGTATTCCCCCGGACGACGGCACGGAGTATAAAGGATGGATTAAGGTTGGAGGCTCCGTACGATTTCGTCTGGAGTGGAAATGCGTGCCCAGTTGCTACCTCTGGACGGCGGCTCACCTGTCGAGATCAACAAGGATCTGATGGTGGTTGGCCGCAAGGAAGATTGCGACGTGCGTCTGGACCACAAGAGCGTCTCGAAGATGCACTGCGTCCTTGTCAAGACGGATGGATTGCTGTTGCTGCGCGATCTCGGCAGCACCAACGGCACGCGCGTCAACGGCACGCGCGTCCGCCGCGCCGCCCTGCTGCCCAACGATCAGATCGCCATCGCTCACTTCAAATTTCGCGTCGTCCTCGGACCTGATGCTGTCGAGGAAGTCCACGCCGACGAGCACACCCAGCACCTCAACTCCTACGAGGTCGCCGACCTGCTGCGCCAGGCGCGCGGCCGTTCCGAAAAGGAAGAAGAAAGCGACGATTCGGACAAGCGGCCCGGCGGCGGCGAACTGCACCGCAACCAATTGCCCGATGTCTATCCCGACGACGCGGCCGATCCCAAGTAGGGTGGGCCGACGAAGGAGGCCCACCACGCTCGCTCCGGTGGGCCTCCTTCATCGGCCCACCTTACGGAACAAAAAGCTGTCTCACAACGGCAAGGTGGTTATCTGCCCGTTCTGATCGTCTTTGACGGGGATGCGGTGCGCCTTGACGGACTCGGCCTTCGGCAGCAGCAGACGCAAGACGCCGTGATCCAGCCGCGCCTCGACCTTGTCGGCGTTCACCGGCGCCGGCAGCGTCAGCACGCGCTGGAAGTGGCCGTCGCCGCGCTCCTGCTGGATCCAGGTGCCGGTTTCGCCGGACGCCGGCTTGCGCTCGCCCTGAAGGGTCAACTCGGTGCCGTGACGGATGAGGACTTCGACTTGCTCTTGCGTCAGGCCGGGCACCTCCGCCTCGACGTGAAACGCATCGCCTTCTTCACGGATATTGACGAGCGGAAAGGGGAACGAATGCACCCACCAGTTGCGCGGCACGGAGGCCAGGTTCCCGACCAACTCTTCCATGTCGCCGGGCAGGCGGCCGAGGCGGCTGAGAAGGGCCGACAGCGAAACCGTTGGATTCATAAGACACCCCCATGAACGGCAAGGGATTTGTCACCGCGGCACGACCGCGATGCGCACAAGAGAGCGCGATCGGAACCTCTTGTTATTTTGGCGCTTGAGGAACCGGTTCGCAAGGGCTTCCGGCCGGTTCACCCCACCGGATCGGTTTGCGCCTCCTCTTCCGCCTCCGCCTCGGCGAACGTCTGGGCCAGGCGCATCTCCTCCTCCAGCGATTCGGCGGCCGGCCGGGTGGTGACGTTCGGATCGAGGCAGAACAGCTTCCACTCCTCGTTCTCGTAGCCCACCTGCCGGATGTACCATTCGTCCTTGTCGTTGCGGGCCAGCGGGAACAGCGAGCAACAGACCGGCTTGTAACGATACTTGTCGCCCTCGTCGGCGCCGACCTTGTGCAGCACGCAGCCTTGATTGAAGAAGACGCACCAGCCGCCGAGGACGCGCAGCATCGGCAGG
Source organism: Gemmataceae bacterium (assembly GCA_036557825.1). GTDB lineage: Bacteria > Planctomycetota > Planctomycetia > Gemmatales > Gemmataceae > JAJPHU01. The sequence goes on along the minus strand of DATBGU010000392.1, from coordinate 48,128 downwards.
TCGAACTTGCGGCGGCCACTGAGGTAGCCGGCTTTCTCCACGAGCTTCCGCGCTTCGGGACGCAGGTGCGGAAGGAACTTCGTCAGGTTGGCGTCGATCGTCTCGGCCTCGTCAGGATAGATGGGCGGCCGGCCGTTCTGGCAGCAGAGGCCGTCACAGCCGCGGCCGAAAATGCACTCGTACTTCGCCTCGGACAGATTCACCACCGGCAGACTGCTCCGCATGGAAAGGAGCCTCCGACGAACCAGAATGAAGATTGTGCGCCGCTCAAAACGGCAGAATAACGGCCTCGGGCGTGCAATGCCAGTCCGCCGTCACAAAATCTGCGTAGCGGCGACATAGGCGCGGGCCGACCTTGGCGGCGCTGCGGTCTATAGGGAAGAAGCCGGATCAATGCATCGCATCAGGGCTGGCGTCTCCGCGGCGGATGCGCGGCAGCAGCGGCAGCATCAGCACCAACAACCCCGCGCCGAAGACGTACGGCAACAAATGGCTGGGCGTGAGCTTGTACAGGCTCAGGCCGAATATCGGGCCGAGGATGCGGGCCAGCGAGGCGGCCGACTGGTTGACGCCGAGGATCTCACCCTGCTTGGCGGGATCGCTGCGGCGCGAGATGAGCGCCTGCGCCGACGGCGTGAGGAAGGCGAAGCCGACGACGGCCAACGTCATGCTCACCAGCATCAAGGCGAGCAACGTTCCCCACGCGGCGGCGTTCCGCGAAGCCAGCCAGGTCACGCCGCCCAAGAGGAGCAGCCCCAGGGCCATCAAGGTGATGCCCATCGCCATGAACGTCACTTCGCTGAGCCGGTTGGCCAGCCGGCGGTACAGAAACCCCTGCGTCATCACCAGCACCAAGCCGACGTAGGCGAAGATGAGGAAACTGTTGCGCTCGCCCAATTGCAGCGCGTCCTTGATGAGCAGGGCCAGCGTCGGCTCGAAACCGCCGAAGCCGAGCGTGGCGAGGAAGAAGGTCAGCACCACCGGAGCGAGGGCCGGCCGGCTCAGCACATCGGTCGTCGCCTGCCAGTTGAGCCAGCGCCGCAGCAGCGGCGGCGCCTCGTCGAAGTGCCGTGTCTCCGGCAGCAGAACGATGCCGAGAACCAGGGCGAGGAAGGACAGCGCGGCGGCGGAGTAGCCGATGACGCCGTGATGCTCGGGGAACCACAGCAGCGAAGCGAAGCCGACCAGCGGACCAAAGGTGAAGCCGATGCCGAAGGCGGCGCCGATCAGGGCCATGCCGTGCTTACGCCGCTCCGGCGTCGTGCAGTCGGCGATGACCGCCTGCGCCGTGGCGATGGTCGCGCCGGCCACGCCGGCCCCGATGCGCGACACGAACAGCAGCGCCAGCGCCAGCGCCGCCCACTCCGTCGGCAAGTCCGAGGCGTAGCCGAACAGGACGTAAAACACTACCGAACCGACCAGGCCGATCAGCAGGATGGGCCGGCGTCCGACGCGGTCGGAGATGCGCCCCCAGACCGGCGCGAAGAAAAACTGCATGGCCGAGAATGACGCCATCAGCAGACCGAGGATGGCCCCGGCGGCGCGCGATTCGCCGTCGGCCGCCGCGTCGCTGGGCAGCAGCGCCTTGACGTAGCGATCGCCGTAGCGCGGCAGCAGAGGGATGACGATGCCGAAGCCGAGCAGGTCGATGAAGACGACGAGGAAGACGATCATCAGGGCGGATTTCGCCCCGGAACGGCCGGGAGGACTGAGGGGGGCGGGAGAGGTCGGCTGCGTCTGGAAGGAAGTATCGGGCGAGTTGGCGGTCGTTTGAATCGAGGGATCAGGCATGGTTGACGTTCCTGCGGAGCGGGGCATGCGTGACGCGGAGGGCGCACTGTGGTTTTATACCGCTTCCGCCGACGAATGACATGCTCTGTCGAAATGTTCATTTCGGCGCCGAGCGCATCAGCGCGAGAGTGGCCCAGGTGCTGCCAAAGTAAGTGATCGGCACAGGGTTCGTCATCGGCTTGGCGCCGGGATGCGCGCGCGAGGTCATCGGCCAGGATCCGTCTTCCTTCTGATTGGTCGCCAGGAAGGCCACGCCTCGCCGGATTTGCATCCGGTCGGGCTTCACCCCCGCCAGGCTGAGCACGTACAGCGCTTGCCCGGTGGCGTAGGCGTCGCTGGGGAGATCCTTGAGTTGGCCCCAACCGCCGTCCTTGTTCTGCCGAGCCAGGAAGGCGTCGATGTCCGGCTGCACGTTCTTCGCTGGTTCCCCCTCTCGGACCTTGACGAGCAGCCGCAGCGCCGCGGCTTGCGTGGTGTCGCTCGGCTTGGTTTTCGCCAACCAGATGGCGGCTTTCTGACGACCCTCGCGGGCGGCGGACTTTTCCTTCGGGTCGGCCGGCACCTGCGGACCCAGCGCCAGGTAGGCCAGCAGCGTCACAACCTCATCCGACTCGAAAACCGGGGGCGGCCGATTCTGAAGCGGAGCGCTCGACCAGGCCCACGATCCATCGGACTCTTGATGTCGCAACAGATGGCCGGCGATCTGTTTGAGTTCGTCGGCGGAGATGGACTCTTGCTTGGGCGTCGCCTGGGCCATCACCGCCAGGTAAACGGCCGGCGTGCTCACCATTTTCCATCCGGGCCGCGTGTCCCGGGGCTTATCGATGTCCTTGAGCCGCTCCTTGGTCCACTTCACCACATCCGCCAAGGTTTCCGCCGCCACCGTGTATCCCTGGCTCTTGGCCTCCGTCAAGGCCCAAACGGTCATTGTCCCGTGGTGGCAGGTGGAGCATTTGCGCTCCTTCCGCCATTTCGCCGCGTCCTTCTCCAGAAAGACAAGGCCCCGCTCGACCGCGTTCCGCATCTGTTGAGCGGTGGGAACCGTTTCGGGAGGGACGCTTTTCTTGGGACCGGCGCAGCGCGCCGGCTGCGCGCCCACGGCCAGGAGACCGAGCGCTGTCATCGCCACACAGGCAATCGAGCGGAGTCGCATTATTGGCTCCTTTGCGTGGAGGCGAGCCGGGTTCGGCGTCGGATGACGAAACGTCATTCGGAATCGCCGAAGGAGTCGGCGCGGTTGCGGACGTTGTCGGAGAGATAGACGTACTCGCCGTTTTCGAGGTTCTTGGTGGCCTCGGCGCGCATCTGTTCCAGCATCTTGTCCACGTACTTGCGCTGCCGCGCCGCCATCATCTGGTTCCAAATGATGTTGTCCTGCCCGCGCGAACTGTACACCTCGTAGAACTCGCGACGTTCGGGGATCTGCGGCTTCTCCATCAGCACGGCGACGTAGTAGTGGCGCACGGGCTGATCGGCGATCACCAGCGACTCGCCCGGCTCTTTCAGCTTCAGCAGTTGATCGACGAGATCGGCCGGCGGATGGGCGATGTCCTGCTTGGGCACCTCGTAGGGGCGGAAATCGGCGGCGGTGAACTTGTGGCCCTGCAAGAAGTTGACGCGGGCCACCAGATGAGCGACGTTGCTCAGCTCGAACACCTGGCCGTGCTTCTGCTCGCGCAGGAACTTGACGGCGTCGGACGGGCTGAGGCTTTGCTTTTTCAATTCCTCGTGGATGCGGCGCGCCTCGTCGCGGGCCAATTTGCGGGCCTGCTCGAAATACCAGGCATCGCGGACCTCCGCCTTGATGTCGTTGAATTCCCGGACCTTGGCCTTCCTGTCCTCGGACCGCCAGAACACCCAGCCTTCCTCGCCCGAACGAGTGAGGAATTGCTTGGAGTTCGCGATCTCCTCCTTCATCTGCTTTTCCAACTGGCTCAGCTCGAAGGTGTGGAACATGGCCGACACGAAATCGGGACGCGGAGTCTGCTGATTGAAGAACGCGAAACGATTGAACGGATCTTCCTGGCTCTGTTCGTAAGCCGCGCGCAGCTCCTTCAAGGCCGGGTCGGGGGCGTCGAGCATCTCCTGGCGCGTCTGAAGCTTGCTCATCGAACGGACGTTCTCCAGGCCGTTCTCCTCGACGGCCTTTTTCAGAAACTCATTCAGCTTCTCGTCGGAGTGGGACGCGAGCAGTTTCTCGATTTCCTTGCGGACGTTGCGGATGTTGCTCTCCATCATCCGGCGGGCCAGATTGGTCTGGAAGCGCTCGAGCATCTGATCGCGAACCGCCTCCAACGGCTGCGCCGCGTAGAGGTAGCGCGTGACCAGCGTGGCCGCCGTGAAGGGCGAGGAACTGGAGCCGGCCAGCACCGTGGAAGCGAACAGCGTCACGGTGGCCCGTTCGTACAGTTCATTCGTCGCCATCCACGTGATCGGCGCGGCCAGCGGCGTGCCGCCGGTGCCGGCGTGTCCGAGCAACGTGCCGACGGTCGCCGCCGGCGGCTGCGCCTGCGCCGCGTGCCGATCCAACGGGTCGAAGCCCTGACCGAAGCGCGACAGGCTGGTGATGGTGTTGCCGTCGTCCTTGTCGTGCTTGAGGGCGCGGCCCGCCTGTTCGCGGCGGTAGTCGTCGTATAGAGCGCGGATGGCGGGTTCGGGGTCGGTGGCGAGAGCGAGGGTGGCGAGATTGGCGCCCCAGGCCAGACCGCCGCCGGCGGCCAACGGCGCGGCCGGCGCGGTGACGCGAAACACCGGCAGCAACTCCGTCGCCTTGGCCGCCAGTTTTCGGGCGAACGGACCCTCCGTTCGGAAACTGAAATACTGCACCTTGATGCGGCGCGGCTCCTTGAAGCCTGGCGCGCGCCGCGTCGGCGACGGCTCCTCGTCCTTGTAGCGCGCGTACAGGTTGCGCAAATCGGCCTCGCTCGGCTTGGCCTGCACTTTTTCCACGAAGCTCTTGACTTCGATCGGTAACATACTCACGGCGACGGTGGTGCGCTGGTCCTGGAAATACTTGTAGAACTCGTCGGGCGTGGCGGCGGCGGGGCTGAAGTGGATGCCGTCGTAGGCGTTGCGATAGCCGCGCACGCCGGAGTCGGAGCCGAGCAGGATCTTCTTGGCCATCGCCACGCGATACTCATCGGTCAAGGCTTTGAGCAGATCCGCGCTCGTCAGGCTCTTGTGGATCTTGGTGTTGCCGCCCAGAAAGTTGCCGACCCACTCGTTGCTCTCGAATTTGCCCTCGGTTTTGAGGAAGTCGCCGTTGCCCCAGGCGTGGTTGATCTCACGGCACACGTCGGCTTGGTTGAGGACGATGCCGAGCTTGTCGGCCTCGTGCTTCCAGACGAGGAAGTCGAGCAGATCGGCGGTTTTGGGCGTGCCGCCGAAATAATACTCCTGGGCCGGCTTGTTGGGGTTACTGTTCCAGGCGTCGAAGGCCAGCACCGTCGCGATGGTGTCGAGGGCGCGGAGTTGGCTTTCGTTGTTCTGGACGGCGGGATCGTTGAACTGGAACTGAATCCGCTCCAGACCGTTGAGGATCTGCTGATGAAGGCGTTCCGGCGTGGAAAAGCGCATCATCATCGGGTTGAACGCTTCGTCGAGAGTGCGCAGGGCGGTCTGCACCGGGCCAAAGTTTTCCTTTTCGTTATTCTTGTCGCGTTCGGCCTGCTTGCGGATCTCCTCCAGCGACTTGGCGAGCGGGCCGGCGCGCGTGCCGAATTGCAGGAACTCGCTGGCGGCCTGGCGCTGCCAACGGAGCTTGTCCAGGTCTTCGGTGTAGATGGTTTTGCCGTACAACTCGACCACCTTGTCGCCGTGGTGGACGGACATGCCGATCCATTGCTGGACGCGCGTAAAGGGATCGCCGGCGCCGAACTGGAAGACGAAAATGATCATCGTCAGGATGGTGACGATGGCCAGATACACCTTCTGATACTTGCGAAAGTGTTTGAAGGGATGAAAGGCCATTGGCAATCCTCGCTTTAGGTCGAACGACCGCTCCGCCGAGCCGCTGCCGGACTTGACACCCGGCGCAAAGCTATAGTATGGGTGAAAGGCGGACTTCGCTCAAAGTGGTGATTGTAGCGAGTCTGGTCCGCAACACCAACAGCAACCAAACGCACAACAACAGGGAGACGGCTGTGCCCGCACGCAAGAAGCAATCGACCGAAAACGTGGCCCCACGGACGGCCCGCGGCAAGAAGACGGCCGCGCCGGCCCAGAAGACGAGCAAGTCCAGCGGCGGCACGACCCGCCGAGCGACCAAGGCCCCCGCCACCACCGCGGGCAACGGCGCCACCGGCAAGAAGCAGAGCCTGGTCATCGTCGAGTCGCCGGCCAAGGCCAAGACGATCAACAAGTACCTCGGCGGCAATTTCAAGGTATTGGCCAGCTACGGCCACGTCCGCGACCTGCCACGACGCCGCAAACGCGGCGAGAAGGTCGCCGGCGTGGACATCGAGGGCGGCTGGGTGCCGACCTACGTCGTCGTCGATCGCGCCGACAGTCCGGGCAAGGGCGCGTCGCGACGGCGCACCGCCAAGGACATCCTCGCCGAGCTGAAGCGCGAGGCGGCCAAGTCCGGCCACATTTTCCTGGCCACCGACCCCGACCGCGAAGGCGAGGCCATCGCCTGGCACATCGAGGATGCGCTGGGATTGGACGACGATCCGCGCGTTTTCCGCATCACCTTCAACGAGATCACGCGTTCGGCGGTGCAGAACGCCCTGGCCCATCCGGGCAAGATCGACATGGACCGCGTCCACGCTCAGGAGGCGCGGCGCATTCTCGACCGCGTCGTCGGCTATCCGCTGAGCAATCTGCTGAGCAAGAAGGTGGCCCGTCGTTCCAGCGCCGGCCGCGTGCAATCGGTGGCCCTGCGTCTGGTGGTCGATCGCGAACGGGCCATCGAGGCGTTCGTGCCGCAGGAATACTGGAAGATCACGGCCCTGCTGGCGCCGGCCGGCACCGTGGCAATGGAAGCGAAGCCGTTCTCGGTGGTGCTGTCCGAGCGCGCCAATCCTCCGAGCGGGGGGCGTCAGACCCCTGAGCGCTCGGAAACTCAGGGGTCTGACGCCCCCCGCTCCGCATCGAAACCTGAGCTGCCGTCCGGTTCGTTCCTGGCGGAGTTGGCCGAGTGGGACGGCAAGAAGTTCGAGTCCGCCAATCAGGAGACGGCGACCGCCATCGCCGCGGCGCTCGATCAAGCGAACTATTCCGTCTCCAAGTTGGAGCAGAAGGACCGCGCCGAGCGGCCGCAAGCGCCGTTCACGACCAGCACATTGCAGCAGCAAGCGTTCCTGCGTCTGCGCTTCAGTGGCGATCGCACCATGAAGACAGCGCAGCGGCTCTATGAGGGCGTCGATCTGGGCAGCGAGGGCGCGGTGGCCCTCATCACCTACATGCGTACCGACAGCACCCGCGTCTCCGCCGACGCCTTGCAAGCGGTGCGGGCGCACATCGACAGCCGTTACGGCCCCTCGTATCTACCGGCCAATCCGCACACCTACGCTTCCGGCAAGAGCGCTCAGGAGGCCCACGAGGCGATCCGGCCGACCGACCTGGCGCTGACGCCGGATCGCGTCGCGCAACTCGGTCTGCACGGCGATCAACTGCGGTTGTACACGCTGATCTATCAGCGTTTCGTCGCCAGCCAAATGGCCGCCGCCGTCTTCGCCGTCACCAATGTTGAGGTCTTGGCCGCACCGACCGGCGGGGACGCCGGTCCCACCGGACTGTTCAAGGCACAGGGCAAGGTGCTGAAGTTCGACGGCTATCGCAAAGTGCTGCCGCCGGCCGGCAAGCAGGAGGACGCCACGCTCCCGCCGCTGAGCGAGCAACAAAAGCTCGACCGTCTCGATCTGACGGCCAGCCAGCACTTCACGCAGCCGCCGCCGCGCTACAACGAGGCGTCGCTGGTCAAGGAGCTGGAAAAGAAAGGCATCGGCCGGCCCAGCACCTACGCCACGATCATTCACAAGATCACCTCGCCGGAGCGTGGCTACGTCGAGGTCAAGGACCGCCGCTTCTTCGCCACCCAGATCGGCAAGGAAGTGACCGACCTGCTGCTGGAGCATTTCCCGCGCGTGATGGATCTGGATTTCACCAGCCACATGGAGGAGGAACTCGATCAGATCGAGACGAAGCAGACGCACTACAACGAGGTGCTCAACGAGTTCTGGGGTCCGTTCTCCACGGCGTTGCAAACCGCCGAGGACAAGATGCCGTCGCTGCGCGGCGGCGTCGAGACCGGCGAGATGTGCCCGCAGTGCGGCAAGCCGTTAGTGCGCAATTACAGCAAGAAGACGCATCGCTATTTCGTCGGCTGCTCCGGCTTCAAGGACGAGCCTCCTTGTAAGTACATCAAGCCGGAGGAGGGCGAGGAGCCGCGTCCGCAGCCGGTCGAGACGGAGCATAAATGCCCGACGTGCGGCAAGACGATGCTGGAACGCATGGGCAAGAGCGGCCCGTTCCTCGGTTGCAGTGGCTATCCCGACTGCAAAACGACGATGAACTACGGCCCGGACGGGAAGCCGGTGCTGTCGGCGGTGCCGACCGAGCACACCTGCGAGAAGTGCGGCCAACCGATGGTGATTCGGCAGGGCAAGCGCGGTCCGTTCCTGGCCTGCACCGGCTACCCCAAGTGCAAGAACGCCAAGGACGTGGACGCCGAGGGCAACCCGGTCAAGCCGATCGACACCGGCATCGCCTGCGAGAAGTGCGGTTCGCCGATGACGGTCAAAAAAGGCTTCCGCGGGCCGTTCCTCGGTTGCAGCAACTATCCCAAGTGTCGCAGCACCAAGCCGATCCCGCCGGAGATGAAGGAGCAGCTCAAGGCGCTGATGCCCGCGCCAGCGCCCAAGAAGGCGATGCCGGACGTCAAGATCGACGAGCCATGTCCCGAGTGCGGCGGGGCGATGAAACTGCGTCACGCTCGCAAGGGTTATTTCCTCGGCTGCGCCAAGTACCCCAAGTGCAAGGGCACGCGCGAGGCATCGCCGGAACTGCTCGAACAATTACAGGAAGCCGGCGCGGCGCCGTGACGAAAGCCGCTAGCGGCTCATGTGCCCGGATACAGATTGTTGACCGCCAACTCGACCTGTTCGTAATCGCCTTGAAAAGTGGCGGTGAAGAACTGAAGGAAGCCGGCGAAACCCAGAAGAGGCAGTTGGAGTTTCGCCGGCGTGAAACTCACCCAGGCGGGCCATTCGCGTTGTTCTTTGCCGTCGGTGATACGCAGGCGAACCTGCGCATAGCGAAGGGGGAGCGTTCGCCAGCGTCGCGGTGGTCGCTTGGCCGACGGGAGCGTTGGTGAGATCCAGGCCGATGCGTGCCGCAACGTGTTCGGGGAAAATGGTATCATCCGCCCCCGTATCGAGAAGCCCATCCATAGGATAGGTTTCGCTTGAGCCGATCACCGAAACAGTAATCAAAGGGCGGGGACGCGACCATCGGCCCCCAAGCGATACGACGGAGTGATGGACGGGGACTATCTTGTAGGGGAAGAGAAGGCCCATCAAATGTAACTCACATCGGGAAGATGGATGTAGCAGTGGACGACCTGGCTAAAGTGAATCCCCATCGCATCCAAGGCAGCATCAAGTTCCTCTAACGTATCGGCGCTGGCAACGATGCGTGTGCCGTCTGGGCTGACTGCCACCTGCTTTCCCCAGTACTTGGCCAGTTCCTCATGCGGAAACTTGTTCCAGTTTTCATGGAAATGACTCAGATCGGGCGGTTCCAGTCTCTCGCCGTTCGTGCTCATGGGATTCTCCCTTCAAATCCATGTGTCCCAAAGTGAATGCTCCCTCGCGCCATTGTAACCTCGGTGCGTGAGTAATCGCAAACCGTCCTCTCTCAGCCGAAACGCTCCCGCTCATCCAGTTCGCGCAAGCGGCGGTCGGCGTCGAAGATCGGCGGCGGCAGCGCCTCGGCCAAGCGCAGCGCCTCCGCCTCGCTGAGTCCCTGACGTGCTGTCCCGGAGCCGCGGAAGATCGGCAGTCCGCGGCGCAGAGCGATAATCTCGCGCCGTGTTCGTCCCTTCGGCGCGTCCGGCCACCGGCCGATGCGCTCGTGGAAGTCGAAGAACACCGCCACGATTTCGCGGATGTAACGCCAGTAACCGGGGTTGTCCGTCTGGATGAAGAACAGCCCGCCGGGTGTCAGCGTTCGATGCACCAATGCGAGAAAGCTCGGTGTGATGAGCCGCAGATGGACCTGGCTCGGCTCGTAGTATGGCTGCGGATGGTAGCAGTGAATCTCGGCGACGCTGTGCGGCGGCAGATAGCGTTCCAGCAGGCGCGCGGCATCGCAGACGGCGAAGCGGATATTGGTCAAGCCGCGCTGGTTGGCCCGGCGCGTGGCGTAGCGGATGACGACCGGCAGCACGTCGATACCGAGATGGTCGTGGTCGGGCCGCCAGACGGCGCTGCCGAGGAGGAAGCGACCGTTGCCGCAGCCGAGATCGGCAATCAGCGGAGCCGTTCGGCCGAACAAGGAGGACAAATCGAGCCGGCCGTCGGCGGGCAGTTTCTTCAAGGCGGTCTGCGTCCACCGCCCGCGATCGAGGATCTCGCCGGCGAACGGGACACCGAACTCGCGCTCGATCTGACGGCGTTTCTTCGGTTCGTCCGGCATGACATCACGAAGAGGGGTTGAGCGCATCGGCCAGCGATTGCGCCAACTCGCCGATGGCCTTGCCGATCGCGTCGAGGGATTGACTGTTCGCCTTCTCCAAATGCCGCACGAACGCGCTGCCGACGATGACGCCGTCGGCGACCTCGTGCAGCGTCCGCACGTGCTCCGGCCGGCTGATGCCGAAGCCGACGCACAGCGGCACATCGGTCTGGCGGCGCAGCCAGGCAAGTTGTTCGAGCAACTCCGCCGGCAGACGATCGCGCTCGCCGGTGATGCCGGTGACGCTGACGCAATACAGAAAGCCGGTCGAGCGCTGCGCGATGGCGCGGGCGCGCTCGCGCGGCGTCGTTGGCGTGACAAGTTGAATCAGCTTGAAATCGCGCTGGGCGGCCAAGCGGCTGAGCGCCTCGGACTCCTCGAACGGCAGGTCCGGCACGATAGCGCCGCTGAAGCCGGCCGACATCGCCCGATCGACAAATGCCTCGGCGCCGCGGCGATGGATGAGACTGTACGACACCATCGCAACCAATGGCGTGTCTTTGACGTCGAACCGCCGCGCGGCGGCGAAGATGTCCTCGACGCGGACGCCGTGTTCGAGGGCGCGCGTGTACGACGCCTGAACGACGGGACCGTCGGCGATGGGATCGCTGTAGGGAAAACCGATCTCCAACAGATCGCCGCGCTGGCCGAGAATCGAGACGAATCGCGCTGTGGCGGCGAGGTCGGGATCGCCGGCCGTCAGGAATGGCATGAACGCCTTGCGCCTTTGCGACCGCAAGCGCTGAAACAGTTGATCGATGGGGTTCATGGTGTGTGGATGTTAACCAATCTCCTCACCCTGCAAACGGGCCACCTCGTGACAATCCTTGTCGCCGCGGCCGGAGAAACACACCAGCACCACGTCCTCGGGTTTGCGCTTCGCCGCGAGCCGCATGGCTTCGACGACGGCGTGCGCCGTCTCCAGCGCCGGCAAAATGCCCTCCAACCGCGAACACAACGAGAACGCCTTCAGCGCCTCGTCGTCGCGGACGCTGGTGTAGCGCACCCGCCCGCTGTCCTTCCAGTGGCTGTGTTCGGGTCCGACGCCGGGGTAATCGAGTCCGGCCGAGATCGAATGTACCGGCGCCGTCTGGCCGTCGGCGTCCTGCAAGACGTAGCTGAAGGTGCCGTGCAGCACGCCGGGCTTGCCGTGGCCGAGCGTCGCCGCGTGCTCGCCCAGCCCCTCGCCGCGCCCGGCCGCCTCGACGCCGACCAGTTCGACGGAAGCGTCCGGCAGGAACGAGTAAAACATGCCGGCCGCGTTGCTGCCGCCGCCGACGCTGGCGACCACCACGTCCGGCAGCCGGCCGACCTGCTCCAGGCATTGCGCCCGCGCCTCGCGTCCGATCACCGACTGAAAATCGCGGACGAGCATAGGGAACGGATGCGGGCCGACGACGCTGCCGATGATGTAATGCGTGTTGGCCACGCTCGCCATCCAATCGCGCAGCGCCTCGTTGGTGGCGTCGCGCAGCGTCCGGCTGCCGCTGCGGACCGGCGTGACCGTGGCCCCCAGCGCCTTCATTTTGAAGACGTTGAGCTTTTGCCGGCGCACGTCCTCCTCGCCCATGTAGACCTGGCAGGAGAGTCCGAACAGCGCCGCGGCGGTGGCGCTGGCGACGCCGTGCTGCCCGGCCCCTGTCTCGGCGATGATGCGCGGCTTGCCCATGCGTTTGGCCAAGAGCGCCTGCCCGATACAATTGTTGATCTTGTGAGCGCCGGTGTGATTCATGTCCTCGCGCTTGAGGTAGATGCGCGCTCCGCCGGCTTCCTTCGTCAGCCGCTCGGCGAAGTACAAGAGCGACGGTCGGCCGACATAGGTTTTCAGATAGTGCTCGAACTCGCGCTGAAAGTCCGCGTTGGCGCGGGCCTTCTCGTATTCGGCGCTGAGCTGGGCGAGGGCGGCCATCAGCGTTTCCGGGACGTAGCGGCCGCCGTAGGGACCGAATCGGCCGTGGGCATCCGGCAGGTTGACGAAGGCAGACGACATGCTGTTCTCGTGAGGATCGAAGTCCATCGGTGCGTATTGTAAGCCTAGCCGTCCGTGGGAGGAGGTCAAGCCGGGGCTACAATAGATACAAGGGGCACAACGGTCATGCTCACCATTATCCATCGCGCGGCCCAGCTGGTCGGTGTCACGTCGGGCATCGTGACGGACGGTGCGCTCGTCATCCGCGATGGGGTCATCGAATGGGTGGGGCCAACCGCGGAAATACCGGCGGTCGCTCAGGAAGAGGCGACGTGGATCGACGCGGGCGGCAAGGTCGTGCTGCCGGGTTTCGTCGATAGCCACACGCATTTGCTCTTCGCCGGTTCGCGGGTCGAGGAGTTCGAGCAGCGCTTACAGGGGATGAGCTATCAGGAGATCAGCGCGCGCGGCGGCGGCATTCTCAGCACGGTCCGCCGTGTGCGGCAGGCGTCGAAGGAGGAATTGAAAGACCTGACCCGGCCGCGTCTGCGTCGGCTGCTGCGCCTGGGCGTTACCACGGTCGAGGTCAAAAGCGGCTACGGCCTCACGTCGGCCGACGAGATCAAGTGCCTGCAAGCGATCGCCGAGTTGAACGCCGAAGGACCGTGGGAGTTGGTGCCGACGTTTCTGGGAGCGCACGCCGTGCCGCCAGAGTATCGCGACGATCGGGAAGGCTACCTTCGTTCGCTGTGCGACGACATGCTGCCGGAGATCGCCCGGCAGCGATTGGCGGACTTTTGCGATGTGTTCTGTGAAACCGGCGTCTTCAGTGTTGCTGAGTCGCGGCGGATTTTGACGCGAGCGCGCGATCTCGGCCTGGGCCTGAAACTGCACGCCGACGAGTTGTCGCCGCTGGGTGGAGCGGAACTGGCCGCCGAGGTCGGGGCGGTGTCGGCGGACCATTTGCTGTGCATCACGGATCAAGGCATCGACGCGCTGGCGGCGTCGAAGACGGTGGCGACGCTGCTGCCGGGCACGGCGTTCTTTCTGGGGCTGCCTTACGCGCCGGCGCGGCGGTTGATCGAGCGCGGCGTGGCCGTCGCCCTGGCCACCGATTGCAACCCCGGCACCTGCATGACCGAGAACCTGCCGCTCGTCGGCGCGATGGCCTGCACGCAAATGGGCATGATGCCCGGCGAGGTGGTGACGGCGCTGACGCTCAACGCGGCCGCGGCGCTGGGTCGCAGCGAGCGCCTCGGCACGCTGACGCCCGGCAAACAGGGCGATGCGATCGTCTGTGATGTCGCGGACTATCGCGAGATCTTTTATCACTTCGGAACCAATCATGTCGAATGTGTCGTCAAGCGCGGCCGCGTGGTGGTCCCGGCTTGAACCTATATCGCCGCCGGAGATGGCGCGTCGCCCGGACGATCCCCGGCTGGGTGAGTGCGTCGAGTTTTGGCGGGATGGAGCGCCGCCGCTGCGACCCGGACGGCCGGTCCTCGTGGGATTTCCTCAAGATGAGGGCGTGCGCCGCAATCAAGGACGGCCGGGCGCCGCCGCCGCTCCCGCCGCCATTCGTCACTGGCTCTATCGGCTGACGCCGTGGGACGGGGCCAAAAACGTGGATCTGGCCGCCCTCGATTTGCTCGATCTGGGGGATGTGCGCATTACCGGGACTTTGGAGGAGAGTCAGCAGGCGCTGGCGGAAGTGATCGCGGCGATTTTGACGGCGGGCGCGGTGCCCGTCGTGATCGGCGGCGGACACGAGACGGCTTACGGACATTACCTCGGTTACGTCCGCGCCGGCCGCGACGTGGCGATCGTCAACCTCGACGCCCATCTGGATGTCCGGCCGCTTGTGGATGGTCGGGGACATAGCGGCTCGCCGTTTCGCCAAGCGCTCGAACATCCCACCCGGCCGCTGCGCGGCGATCACTATGTCTGCCTGGGCGCTCAGCCGTTCGCCGTCAGTCGCGAACATCAAGCGTACGTCGAGGAGAAGGGCGGCGTCATCCGCTGGGCGTCGCGGTCGGATATGCGTCACGTTCTGAACGCGATATTCCGCAACAAGTGCAAGCGTTTGTCGGCAGACGGCTGTTCGGTCTACGTGACGCTCGACAGCGATGTCGTGCGGCAGGCGGACGTGCCCGGCGTCAGCGCTCCCAATCCGTTGGGACTCCCGGGCTCTGTTGTCGCCGCCTGCGCCGCGGCGGTCGGCGAGACTGCGGCGGTGAGCAGTTTCGACCTCGTGGAGATCAATCCTTCCTTCGATCGCGACGGCCAAAGCGCGCGCTGGGCGGCGCTGACGATCTGGCATTTCCTCTCCGGCTTGGCGCGGCGGTCAAGTTAACAAACTGAGTGTCCCGTCAATCGCAATCTCTTCACCTCCGGGAACGCCGGCTCGGTCCTTCGCATGAGCCAGGGACGGTTTACACAGCGATAATAGAGTCGATTTGGCGCACAACTTGCGTACATATCGGGTTTTACGGATTGGGCGAAATGTCCGGCTCTGGAGGCCGTTACCAGGTTGAGCAATGTTCCACGATGCCGGGGAGCGCGTTAGGAGGAAAATCGGCGCGAGATTGACATCGTGGTTGTCTTTCATGGCGTAGAATTGGACAGCAAGTAAACCACTGCTTCGCTCGTAGGAGGGTAGCGACATGCTGGTCTTGAGCCGAAAGCTCGGTGAGAAGATTTATATTGGCGACAACATCTGTATCACGGTCGTTGATATCGACCGGGGCAAAATTCGCCTGGGTATCGAGGCGCCGCGTGACGTGCCGATTTACCGTCAGGAACTTTTGCCGCTCAAAGGCGCCGAGGCTCCGGCCCCGAATGCCTCCACGGTGCCCCACTAGGCAGTTTTCCCAACGCCCACCCGGACGTGACGAGAGCTGACCGGCTATGCTTGCGGAACAGGCGATGCGCAGGTTTGCGGAGCAGGCAATGGGGTGATCGCAGGGGAGCGATACGGATTCAACACGCGAGGGCGTCCCGATGCGTTCGGGACGCCCTCGCGTGCTTTTGGCGACCTGTTTGACGTCAGCCCCCGGAGTTTGTTTTCGCTTTCTCGAAGGCGGTCAGCTGCTCGGCCATCTCGGCATCTTTCGGTTTCAGCTGGACAGCGGCGCGCTGGGCCACCAGTGCCTGTTCGATCCGGCCGGCGCGGAACAGGGCGTCGGCCAGAGCGTGCAGGATGTCGGCGTCCTTACGATCGCTCAACTCGGCGGCTTTCGCGAGGTCGGATAGCGCTTCCTTGTCGCCGCGTTCCAGACGCACCCGGCCGCGGACGTACCAGCCTCCCGCATCGCGCGGGCAGCGCGAAATCGCCTGTTCGGCGTCGGCCAGCGCCTTGCCGAGCTTGCCGTTCTCCAGGGCAAGCCGGCCGCGCAGGGCAAACGCCGGTCCCACCTCCAGCCTCTTCGGCAAGGCTCGACCCAGCAGATCCGGCATTTCTTTTCGCGGCCGGCCCTCTCGCCGCGCCCACTCGGCGCAGGTGAGGCAGTCTAGTGCGGCGCCCCACTCCTTGCACTTGCCCTCCGGCGCGGGGGCGATGCGCTCCAACTCGGCGCGGCGCGTTTGCAGGCGGTGAAGCTCCTCGCGGATTCGCCGCAGACCGGCGGTCGGCTTGTCGATTTTGTCGGCCGCAGCGAGTTGCTCGCCCGCATCGCGCAACCGGCCCAGCATCAGGCAGCTCGTGAGTAATCCTTCGAGAACATCGGAGCCGGATTCGGCCTTCGTCAAATGCTGCACGGCCTTCTCGGCCTCGCCGCGATGGAAAAGGACCAGGCCGACGATGCGATGCACCATGCCGGCGTATTTCTCCTCCTCGACCCGGCCGGCCAGTTCCAGCGCCTCGTCGTATAGGTCCAGACGCAGATAATAGCCCGCGGCGAGCAGCAGACCGGCGGGTTCGTCGCCGATCGCGACGGCGTAACGGCGCAGATACTCCAAGGCGCGTGGGCGGTTGTTGGCGGTCAATTCCAGGTAGATCAGCGAATCCAACGCCAGTTCCGAATCGTGGTTGACCAGCAGGGCCGCCGCGTAGGCCTCCTCGGCGTCCTTGAGACGGCCCATTTCCTGATAGATGCTGCCCTTCAGATGCAGCGCACGCACCGTGTTGATCGTATCGTGATCGGCGGCGGCCGCCTTCTCCCAGTGCTCCAGCGCGGGTTTCAACTCATCCTGGCGGTAGTAGCTGCGGGCCAACTGGAAATGCGCGCGGGCCTGCTGGGCCGGCTCGCCTTTGCGCGTCAGCGGTTCGAGGACGGCGCGGGCCTCCTTCTGCCGGCCGGCGCTGACGAGGATCGAGCCGAGCTTGAGAACGTGCCGCGCTTCGTCGGGGAAGCGCCGCACCAGTTCGCGCTGCACCGTCTCCTTGTCCTTCGGCGTCGCGGCGGCCAGGACGCTCAACTCCCACAACTCCGTATGCTCGGGCTGATGGCGGCGGGCGCGGTCGAGAACGCGCCGCGCCTCGGCGCGCTGATTGTGCTTAAGGTACAGCCGCGCGAGGATGGCGGCGGAGTCGCCATCTTGCGGCGCCCAGTGCAGCCATGCTTCCAGCAGAGGGGCGTCGGTCATTTCCTGCACCGGCTTCAACGTCAGCCAGGCGCGATAGGCGGCGTTGACCTCCTCGTGGAAGCGACGGTACTCGTCGAAGTCGGCCGGCTCGATCAGCCCCTTGTTCAGCCGCAGATGAAACGCGATCTCGACCTCGCGGACGGGATCTTGATCGTCCGGCGTCTTCACCGTGCGCGTGAACTCGGCCCACGGAGTGCGCACGGTCACATCGCGCGGCACGCCGTCCAGGTGGTAGGCCGGCGGCAGGTGGATGTGATAGCGGTGCCGCGAATCAAACGGCTGATTCAAATTCAGGGCCGCCGTGCGCTCGTAATCGAGGTTGTAGCCGAGCAGCTTGTTCCATACCTTGCTGTCGGTGACGCTGCCCTCGCGTTCGGAATTGCCGGGGAAGTGGTTGGCGATCTCGAACACGGTGCGGACCGTGATCGACTTATCGTAATCGCGCAGCTCGGCCTCGTTGACGCGCAGATGCACGAGACGCGTGCGGCTGTTGGCGTCCTGCAATTCGGCCGTCACCTGTCGGCGGCGCTCGCCGATGGGCGATTCGAGGAAGGTATCGCGCTGGGCCATCGCGGCGCTGCCGTGCGATACTGAGACGCGCTCGCCGCGCGAGGAGCCGTCGGCGCCGATCCAAACTTGCGTCGTCTGCTCGACGCGGTTGCCGTCGGCGGTCAGAGGCGGCGTGCGCACCAGGCGAATCGCTCCCTTGTCATCGACGACATAACAGAGGCGGTCGCGGTCGTCGCGCGGCAGGAAGTCCCAGCCGGCCAGGCTGGCGGTCGTGTCGATCCAGTGTTCCTTGCCGTCAAGGGTGACGAGCAGGATGGCGTGCGTGCCCCACGGCGACGGCACACTTTCGATTACCTGCCCATCGTCCTGCGCGCCGAGCGTGGCCAGCTCGACGCGAATGCCGGCCTCGCGCAGCATGACGGCGAGGAGTTGGCTGGTGTCCTTGCAATCGCCGAAGCGGTTGGCCAGTACCCGGCCCGGCGGGTGCGGTGTGTAGTCGTGCTTCTCGCCGGTGGAGACGTAACGGATGTTGCGGCGCATCCAGTGCGTCAGCGCCCGCGCCTTCTCTGTGGGACTGCTCAGACCGCGCGTGACCTGCCGCACCACCTCGCGCACGGCCGGCGTACACTTCCAGCAGTCGGCGCGCAAACGCTTCTTCCACTGGCCGACTTGCTCCCACGAGTCGAACGTCGAGCAAGCCACGGATCGAAATAGCTTCTCCCGCGAAGGCAGGTTGTCGTCCTGCGGCACGCAGCGGCAGTTGCGCGCCTTCCAGGTGTACGTCCGCGACTCGCCCTCGTCGCGGCGTTCCGGGTCGAGTTTACCGCCGATGGCGGCGAAGTGGAGCGGTTTGCTTTTGGGCAGCCGTACCCGGAGCAAATCGAGCGCGACGGGGAAGGTCGGATCGCCGAACGAGTAGCGCGTGAAGAACTGTCCGCCGTGCTCGGCGTGCTTGCCGCGCACCGTCCACTTGACCTCGATGACGTCGCCGACCTCCAGCGTGGGGAAACTGATGATAAGCTGCTTCTCGCGATCGTAGACCTGGAAATCGGTGGGCACGTCGCGCAGTTGAACGTGACGGCCCTCGACGTCCAATTTCTTGCCGGCCGCCTTGTGGATGCACGCTTCGTTAAGAGTGAGTTTCTGATACGACGGGTCGTAGACGATGTTCCGGGCCTCGCCGAGTTTCTCGATGCCCTTGCGGCCGTTGAGGCGCGTGACTTCATGGGTGATGGTTTCAATCGCGCCGTCAGCCTCGACGAGATGTGTGTTGCCGGCGTAGAGGACGCAGGCGGCGCAGTCTTCGAGGAACTCCTTCGGAAGCCGTTTGAGCTGCGCGGGGTCGAAGCGATAGGGTTCCGGCTCGCGGGAGGGGCCGCGCGGCACGGGCCAGGCGTCGCCGGCGCGGAGCGGAGCGGCGAGAGCGGTAAGCAGCGACAGAACCACGACAACACACAACGGCCGATCGGATCGGATCATGCGGAGCCTCCGTATGGGACATCCTCCGAGTCCATGCATTGTGCAAAGCAAGCGCGGTCCTCACAAGACGAGCTGCCCATCCATACAGACGAGTGAAGGGCGATCGGTCCCACAGTCAACCCGCTCCATTTCCCCTTCCAACCGGGATAATCCGCAAAGGTGGATTTTTCCATTTGTTCCATCTCTCGTAGTCGGCTAGACTACAGGCAGAGTTAATTGCCGACGACTGCTTTCGTGAAGGGAATGGACCATGCGAGCCGTGTCATGCCTGATCGCGTTCGTCCTGATGGGGTTCCTGCTGTGTCTTCCGCTCCTCGGCGCCGAGGACAAGGACGCCCCGCCCAAGAAGGCCGACGCCAAGAAGGCCGACGCCAAGAAGGCCGAGGTCGATAAGGACGCCCCCGCCAAGAAACCCACGGTCGATAAGGACGCCCCGGCGAAGAAGGCGCCGGCGATGAAGCTCCCGACCCCAAAGAAGGGCGCCGCAAAGGGCCTCGAAAAGGATCCCGACGCCGCCGAGGCGAAGATGCTGAAATCCGGCAGCGTGCGGGGCCGCGTCCTGGCCGTCGTCGAGGCCAAGAAAGCCGTCCGCCTGCAACTGACCATCCCTTACGTGAAAATTAACACCGGCGCCTTGCAGAATTATCAGAACGCACAGATCAATCTGCTGAAGGCGACGAACGCGCAGGGAGTCCTCCAGGCCCAGCAGCAGATGGCCGAGGCCGAGGCGCAAATCTATGAGGTCGCCACCACCACCAAGGACGTGGAGTGGCAAGCGACCGAGGACGTCAAGGTCCGCGCCGCCAACCCGCCGGCCCAGTTCGACGACAAAGGCCGCATCAAGCGCTACACGGCAAAGGAGCTGAAAGAACTCAAGGGCAACGACAAACTACCGGGCTATCCGGCCGAGTTCTCCGATCTGCGGCAGGATCAGATCGTCCAGGTGACGCTGGTCAAGAAGAAGGATGCACCGCGAACGCCGGTCAAGAAAGGCAAGGACGTCGATCCGGAACTGCTCGCCGATTCCCTCCCGCAAATGTCGATGATCGTCATCGTGGCCGAACCGAAGAATTGAACCGTCGAAGGAAGCTTTTCCTCAGAGCCCGCAGCGTCCGCGAGGGAAATCACTGCCCTCGCGGACGCTGCGGGCTCTGGGCGTTTAGGCGGTGTCCTAATTTGGGAGGGCGAGGCCAGTGCCGTGCACAACTTGTAATGTTAAATGGGCAAAGGGGTTAGGGAAAACCTGCTAGTGGACACTTGTTCTTCCGCGTTGGAGTGACAACGATGTGTCACTGAAAAGGAGTCGGGAAAACAGCGGTTTTTCGCCATTTTGTTCCTTTGTCCAGTACCACCGAAGTTGTGCACAGCAGTGGCCTCGCCCTCCCAAATTAGGACACTACGAGCGACGTTTATGGCCGCGCGCTGTGCGTCGGCAGCGGCGTCTGGGGATGCAAACTGTCGTAACACAGCCACAAACCCAGAGCGGTGATGACGGCCGCACTGACCAGCGGCAGAACGCGCACGAACCTTTTCATGCGCGGCCCTTCGCCCCAGCGCGCGATGGCCCAGTTGCGCGCCCACACGACGCCAACCCCCAGAGCAACGAGCAAGCCGGCTAACCCGGCGCTGAACGCCAGCAGCAGCGGGATCGCTAGACGAAGCTGTTGCGCCGCGATCGCAAGGCACAATAACACGATCGCATCCCAGCACGGCACCAATCCGCCGCGCATCCCCAACAGCAGCAGATGCCACCAACGCACCGAGGTTCCCTCCGGCACGATCGGACCGTGGCTGTGATCGGCGTGGGTGTGATCGTGGTGGTGATGGTGATGGTGGCCGCCGAAGTGGAAGTGATCGGCGCGGCCGGACAGCCTCGTCACCAGCAGCCACAGTCCCAGGCCGGCGATGAACAGTCCGCCGACCAGTCCCTGAACGTAATAGATCAGGCTCGCGGCCGATGGCGAAACCATAAAGACGGCAGCCAACAGGAACACGGCCCCGGTGTGCGTCAAGGTCGTCACGATGCCGAGCAGCAAGGCGTGCCAGACCGTGCCGCGCTCGCCGACCAGGTACGCGGCCACCAGCGTCTTGCCGTGTCCGGGCGTCAGGGCGTGGACGGCGCCGAAGCCGGCGGCCAGCAACAACAGTACAACCAGACCGCGTTGCGTATCGAGAAGCAGATCCAGCAGTTTCCGGGGAGGCTCGCTCTCCGTTTCGGCGGCGGGCGGCGTCGCGGGCGGCGTGGGATTGTCGGTGCCGGTCGTTTCTGCGGCTGCGGTAAGGACGAAGGTCGCCGACGCCTTGCGGACGCGCTCGGCGTCGCCCGGCTTGTATTCGAGCGGCGGACGCTCCAGGAGCGCCTTGTCGGGCGCGGTCACGTTTTGCAAGATCACACCCGGCCCGGCGCTAAGGGTCAGTTGAATCCGATCGAAGTCTTCCTGCTCGTAATTCGCTTCTCGGAACGCGAAGGTGTGCGACCGATCCGGCGACGGCTGCCAGGCGGCCGCGAACGTGAAATCGCAGCGCAGATGGTCCTTCACCGTCTCGTCGCGCTTGCCGCCCCGGTTTTCAAAGACGAGCGGTTCGCTGTCGAGTTTGGCGAACAGGTTGTTGAGTAGGATCGGGGCGATGTGGTCGATGAATGCCCGTTGAAAGCCGGCGCGCGTCGTGATGCGGGCGAATTCCTCTTTGGGCATGTCGAGCCGGGTAAGGTCCAACTCGGCCCGGCTCTCGTCCACTTCGAGATGATACGTCACCACCACAGACGCCGGCGTCAGCGTCACCTCGATGATGCGGTCGTGATTGTCCTTCGGCACCGGATGAGCCGCAATCGGATTAACCACAGAGACACAGAGACACAGAGAAGAAAAGAAACAGAGAGAAAAATAAGAGGCGCGGCGCATGCCTTCTATCTCCTCTTCTTCTCTGTGCTCTCTGTGACTCTGTGATTCGTTTCTATTTCTTCGGCTTGCAGTGGCTCAGGGTCATGAGGGCGTAGCCGGTGACGATGTTCGGGTCGGCCTCCATCCAGTGCTTGCCGTCCAAGTTGTCGTTGAGCCAGCTGCCGTCTTGTTTTTGCCGTTTGGCCAGGGCGGCGGTGAGATCAGCGCGCCAATCGTGTTTCTTGCCGGCGGCGTCCTCGATTTCATCGCTTCCAAGTGTATCGAGACACTTGGCCATCGTGTGGTAGTAATAATAGAGCCCCCAATAAGCGCGGACCTCCGGCATTCCGGGGTTGCGTTCCACCGTATAGTTTTTGCGAATCCACTCAAGCGCCTTCTTGATGCGCGGATCGTCCTTGGAGACACCGCAGTAAATGAGGCTCTTGATGCCGGCGTAGGTCATGCTGCCGTAACCGGGTAGGCCGCCGTCGTCGTTGGGCTTGTCCTGCGTTTTGGTCTGTCCGCCATTGGCGGCGCTGTAGATGAAGCTGCCGTCGTTGATCGTGCCGGCCCATTTCTGATCGTTGCCTTCGCCCTTGAGATTTTGGCAACGGCTGATGAAGATTTTCGCATTCTTGAAGGCCGGATCGTCCTTGGGCACGCCGGCGGCAACCAGAGCGTCGAGGTAGAACTGTGTGTTGGAGAGATCGGGCCGCGATTTGCTGTCGTAGCCGGCCCCGCCATAGTAATCGTCGTCCTTCGTCTTGCCCTCGCCCTCGTCCCATTGCAGTTTACGCAGGAACTTGGCGGCGTCGGCGACGACGGCCTTGTAGCTGTCGCGCTTGGCGCTGACCAGGGCCAGCACGTTGACGCAGGTGACGTAGTTCTGCAACTGCACCCGCGGGTCTTTGCCGGCGATGTGGCCGGCCTTCGGGTTAATCAAGGTTTCGATGTATTTCAGCCCCTTCTCGATCATCGGATCGTCGGCCCCGACCTTGCCGGTCTGGAGCAGGCCGGTGAGGATGATGCCGGTGCCGCCGAGCTGTTGCGGGCCGCTCTTGCCCCAGCTGCCGTCGTCGTTCTGCGCCTTACGCAGATAGGCGATCGCCTTGTCCACCGCGTCGTTCCATTGTTTGGGGTCCGCCCCCGCCCGCGCCGGCGGCGCGGAAAACAAGCCCACCACGCCGCCAAGAACCAGGATCAGCAGCACACGCGAGGACCATCGGAGAGCCAGGGATCGGGGATTCATCGCATTGTCTCCACACGAGAAGCGTTCCACTTTCAAAGTGGTTTCCTCTTTTACCAGCCCGAAGCGCCAGCGAGGGCGCCCTCGCTGGCGCTTCGGGCTGGTTAGCAAACCGAATGCCGCCCGCCCGAGGGCCGATTTGCTGGCCTTTCGACGAGGGAGAACTCCGAAGCGTGGACGCACTTTCGCCAGCGCTGGATACGCGCTGCGCGGACATGCCTTATTGTAGACGGAGCGGCGCGCGCAAAAAAGCCGCTTGCGGTCTAGCGCTCCGCGCTAAACCGCAAGCGGGCTCTCCGATCGTTCGTCGCTCCTTACTCGACCACGGCGAGGATGTCGTCCTCGGTCATGATGAGGTACTCTTCGCCGTCGATGGTGACTTCGTTGCCGGCGTAGGAGGTGAACAGGACGCGATCGCCTTCCTTGACCTGGAAGGCGGCGCGTTGACCGTTGTCCAGACGCTTGCCTTCGCCGAGGCTCAGCACTTTGCCCTGCTTCGGCTTCTCGCGGGCCGAATCGGGCAGGACGATGCCGCCGGCCGTCTTCTCTTCCGCTTCCAAACGCTTGACCACGATCTTGTCATTGAGCGGTACGACTGTCATGCCGCGATGCTCCTTCGGTGAGGGATCCTTTGGCTGTCCAATCAATCGCGCCGAGGCCTGCCGTAAACGCACGTCAAGGCCCGCAGCACGGTGTACAGCACCACGTTCTTGCTGACGGGCTTGGGGATGACGCTGTAAAAGCGCATCTGGCACGCCTGACGAATCAAACTGTCGTCGGCGTCGCCGGTGATCAGAATGGCCGGCAGCATCCCCTTGATCTGCCGGACCAGTTGGAGCGTCTCCAGTCCGGTCAAGGTCGGCATGTACATGTCCAACAGGACCAGATGCACGTCCACCTCGCGGACAATGTCGAGCGCCTCTTCTCCGGACGAGGCCAGCAAGGTGCGGAAGCCTTCCGGCTCCATGATGTCGCGCAGGGCTTGCCGGCAGTTGGTGTCATCGTCGGCGATGAGGATCGAATAATCGTGGGCTTGCGCTGTCGCCTTCATGCCGCATTACCTCGTCTGGCCGTTCCTCGTTTCCTGAGCCTGGCCGGCGGCACGACCGGGGAGGATTTCGCTCTCGGGGAGCTATATCTTTGGGAGAGCAAAAGTCGTACCGCCCTCGCGCGACTCGGCGCGGGAAGACCTAACTGCTTATCTCAGTAGATCATTCGTTCGCGGCGAAATCAAGTACCCATTCCGCCGTCGCCGGCAATTCTTCTCCAACCTGCCAGACTGTCCCATGCCGCTGTCATTGTGACAGGCCGGCCGGCGAGCGGGGGGCGTCAGCCCCCTGTTTTCCGCCTCGAACAGGGGGCTGACGCCCCCCGCTCGCCGGCTTCGGCGCGGCCCACAGCTTGTCCGGGTTGAAGTCGTCGTCGTCGAGGTTGGCCGGCGCAATCAGCCGGTCGTGGCGATAGTATTCGACTTCCTGCCCCTTCTCATCGTAGGTGAGGACGAGCATCGGCAGGTGCGATTCCGGATCGAAACACATCAAGCGGCGTCCGCCGCGCGGCAGCTCCGGCTCGACGCCCGGCGGGATAACGCGTTCGAGCGTTTCGACGGGTTGCGGATATTCGGGGCGGCGCTGCGGCGCGAGGACGGCGATGGTGCCTTTGCGGCGGTCGCCGCGTTCCTGGGCGTCGAGGAGGGCGGAGAGCGAGTCGATGCAGTGCGAAATGCCGGCGTCGGTGATGGGATGGCGGCTCTTGGCGCGGGCGATGGCGCTGTCGGGAGCGACGGCCCAGCGCGTGCCGGCGGGGAGCAGCGGGGCGTCGCCGGCCGCCAACTTCGTGTGAATCTTATCGCCGTAGCGCCCCTTGACGTAAACCACTTCTCGGCCCTGCGCCGTCTGGCCCAGCCATTTGAAATGGACGCTGAACGGCTGCTTGCGGAACTTGAACAACAGGATCTCTTCGGGGTTGGCCTTGCCGTCGAGCTGTTCGCGGCGCGTGAGGCGAACGATGTACGAATCGAGGGTGGCACAGCGGGCGGCGGCCTGCTGGAGCAGTTGGCGGGCCGTGTGCGGCGGCGTTTGCGACGGCTGCGCCGGAGGCTTCGAGCCGTCCGCCGCGGGATCCTTCGTCGGCGTTGCCGCAGACGTCGGCGTTGCCGCCGGCGTCGGGGCAGCAGGCGGCATGGGAGATGCGACCGGCGGCGGAGACGCTTGCGCCGGCGGCTGATTCGCGGGCGCCGCCGTTTCCCGTCTCACCGGCGGCGGCGGCACCGGAACGAGCGGAATGTCCGATGCCTGCGCCGCGGTATTCGAGGGAATGCGCAGGTCCGGGGTGGGTTTCTCGCCGGTCGGCTGCGAGTGCAGCCGCGACAGCGGCTGAGGTACATCCGTGCGGCGCGGCGGCGCATCTCCCAGACCGACGCAGCCCGCGAGGGCCACGCACACCGCCGCCGTCCATCGTCGTGATTTCGTGCCGACCATCGCGCATCCCTTCGTGTCGAAACGACGCCCGCCTCCTGCGAGCGCGAAGCGGCACTTTACCGCAACGGGAACAAGGTGACAAGGTGATTGGCGAGCGGAGGGCGTCAGCCCCCGCTCGCCTTCAATCGCCTTGATTCTCCGACCGGAATGAGTATAGTCTCCTTGCCCCTGGAAGACGGGGCGATGTTTTCCGCGCCCAACCGGAGCGAGAAACATCGGCGCGCACGGAGAAGAAGCCCTCTCGTTTGAACCCATCGCGTCTTATCTCGACGTGCCTCATGATTGCGGATGATGCCGGCGCTTCGCCGCGCCACGTGTCGGTCTTGCCGGTCGAGTTGCTGGCCGCGCTGGCGCCCACACCGGGCGAAACCTTCGTCGATGCCACGGTCGGCGCCGGCGGTCATAGCCGGCTGTTGGCCGAACGGCTGACGCCGGGCGGCCGGCTCATCGGACTCGACCGCGACGAGGCCATGCTGGAGTTGGCCCGGCGGCGATTGGCCGGTCTGCCGGTGACGCTGGTGCATGCGCCCTTCTCGCGGCTCCGCCAGGTGCTCGACGAGTTGAGCATCGCGGCCGTCGACGGCGTCGTGGCCGACCTCGGCTTTTGCTCGGACCAGATGGACGATCCCCAGCGCGGTCTGAGCTTCACCCAACCGGGACCGCTGGACATGCGGCTCGATTCCACGTCGGGCGAGCCGGCCAGCGCCCTGCTGCGGCGGTTGAACGAACGCGACCTCGCCGATCTGATCTGGCGCTACGGCGAGGAACGCTTCAGTCGGCGCATCGCCCGGCGCATCGTCGAGACGCGCCGCCGCGAGCCGCTGGAAACGACGGAGCAGTTGGCCGATCTGGTGCGCCGATGCGTGCCGCGACCGCCGCGCTCCGCCAAGCGGCGACGCCCCCCGATCGACCCGGCCACGCGCGTTTTTCAGGCGCTGCGCATCGCGGTCAACGACGAGCTGGGCGAACTGGAGGAATTGCTCGGCGTCTTGCCCAGGTGCGTGCGGCCGGGCGGGCGAGTCGCCTTGATTAGCTTTCACTCCCTTGAGGACCGTCTCGTCAAACAGACGTTCCGCGATAGCTCGGCATGGGAGGCGCTGACGCGCAAGCCGATCGTGGCCGGCGAGGAGGAAGTGAGCAACAACCCGCGTGCCCGCAGTGCCAAGCTGCGAGCGGCGCGGCGGACGGAAACGGCCGAGAACCCCGCGATCTGAGATCGGCCGTAGTGGAGCGATGACCCAGGGAAGAACGCGGGCGGTCTCCCGCACTTGCCGGCCGCTCGCTTTCAGAAGAGGAGCAAGGATGCTAACGCGCAAGACCCAGTACGCATGGATGGCCGTGGGTGGATTGATCTGCCTATTCGGCCTGGTCCTCGCCTGCAAACTCCGCGACGGCAACAAAGCCATCGCCCAGGACGACAAGAACGGCCCGACTCCGCCGCCGCTCGTGGAGCCGCTGGCGCCGCCCAGCATGCCCAAGGATGCCACGCCGTCGGTTCTCAACATCCACAAGGAGGCCGCGCCGGAAACAGAACAGGCGCCGACATTCATCTCCGGTCTGAAGAAACCTTCCAAGGAGAAGCCCAAAGACGAGCCGAAGGCTGTCCTCGAAATGCCGTTGCCCGCGCCTCCTTCTTCGACGCCGCTGCCTCCTCCGGTCCCGTCCAAGCCCAGCGACGTGTTGCCGGTTTCGTTCGACACCAACAGTCCCACGCCGAAGAACGAGAAGAAGGAAGAAAAAAAGGTTGATCTTCCGATGCCTGCTGGTCAACCTTTTGGCGGCGACCCGAAGGACTTATCGGCCGCAGACAAAACCAAAGACAGCACACCGAAACCGCCGACCTGGGACAAACCGAGCGACTCTCCGCCGTTGCCGCCGTTCGATTCCAAGCCCTCCTCGAAACCAAAGCCGGAAAGCAAACAGCTAGACAAGGCGCTGGATCCCCCTCCGTCGCTCGGTTCGCCTCCGCCCTCGAAACCGATGCCGCCCACCCCGCCGATGCCGCCCAGCAAAGAAGTGAAAGTGACGCCGACCTCGTTCGCTCCCGTGAGCGCGGCGCCGCCCAGCCCCGCACACGACGCCTCCGAACACGAGGCCAAGACGCAGCCCGGAGAGCCGCCGCTGGCGCCGGCGCCGGGTCCGGTGCAGACGTATCACGTTCACAGCCCGGAGACGTTGCAGGACATCGCGCGCCGCACCCTCGGCAGCAGCGATCGCGTGTCGGAACTGCACAAGCTCAATCCGATGCTGAAGACGGACGTTCCGCTCAGCGCCGGCACGACGGTCCGTCTGCCCGGCGATGCCTGCGTTCAGGCCGACGATGTCGAGCCGGTCAAGCCGCTGCCGGCCCTGCGATCCAAGCCGGCGCCCCCCAAGGCCAAGGTGCTGCCGCTGACCGGCACCTATCAATGCAGCCTCGACGAGAAGGGCCAGCTTACTCTGCCGCGCGCCCTGCGCGATCAGTTCGGCGGCTGCGACACGGTCCTGCTGTCGCCCGGACCCGACAAATGTCTGTGGCTGACCAACCAGCCGCACCTGGAACGCCTGGGCGAACGACTCGAACAGTCGCAGGCCAACGAGGCCGACGTGCGCGTGTTCAAGCGACTGTATTTCGCGCAGACGGAAAAGCTGCCGGTCAACAGCGACGGACGAGTCGGCGTCCCGGAGCGTCTGGCCCAGTTCGCCGGTCTGCATCAAGAGGTCGTGCTGGTCGGCATCGACGATCACTTCGAGGTATGGGACGCGGCCCGCTGGCGCCAGTACACGCAGCAAAAGAGCGTCGGCAGCCGCGCCGCTCCGGCGACCGAGGATTGAAGGAAATCCCGTTAGAAGCCCTAACTTTTTGCCGATTAGCCCGGAGCGCCAGCGACGGCCGCTCGTGCCCGTCGCTGGCGCTCCGGGCTAGTCGTTCCTTTCGTTAGTGCCTCTATAGGGTGAACGATTGTCGCAACCCATCGGACGAGAGGAGGACGCGAATGAAGCGCGAACACAAGATCGGTATCACGGTCACCTGCACGTTTCTGTGCCTGGCCGGGGCCGTCATCGGCCTGAAGATGCAGGAAAAGTCGGGTTCCCCGCCGTCGGAGAAGGAGGTCGCCAAGGTTTCGCAGCACGCGGACCCGGAGAAAGATCCGCAAAGGCAACCGCTGCTCAATCTCGAGAATGCGGCCGGAGGGTTGCCACCGGCGGACGCTCTCGGCACGGACGGCAAGGGGAAGAAGTCGAATCCGAAACCGCCTCCTGCCAAGCCGGTGAGAGAGCCGAGAAGGACCGAGCTTACCCCCTCGTCGAATCCAATCGAGAGCGGTGCGCCCAGCCTGGGCGGCGACCCTCCTCCGAAGCCTCCGACGGAGGCGACTTCCCCCGAATCGCCTCTGCCGGGGCCTTTTACGTCCCAAGAGCGGAAAGGGGAGCGAACGAACGAGAAGGAAACCAAGGGTTTGGACAAAGAGAATTCCGCGGCGCCTGAGATGAGCTTCGACCCAACGCCGAAGCCCAAACAGCCCGACAACAAATCGACGGACAACTCGAACAAGGATTCCCAATCGAAACCTGAATTCCAGACGGTTTCCGGTGGTCGTCCACAAGAAATGGAACTGTTTGGTTCGAGTAAGAAAGACGAGAAGAACAATACTTCGGACAAGAAGGCGGACCCGAACCAGAAGGAGAACAAGAAAGCTCCGTTCCTGTCTGGCCAGTCGGATTCGCCCGGCGGATCGTCCAACCCGGCGACGGACAAGTTGTCTCCGAACGGGATGCCGCTGTCCCCTCCGGCGCGTTCGACGAGCCGCGCGGAGGAGAACAAGTCTACTGTCGCTCCGTTCCCTCCGTCCTCGCCGGTGCCGCCAACGGATCGAACGCCAAAGCCCCCTGTGTCATCCGGTCCTCCGCCGATCGCGCCGCCTTCATCGTCGATCTTGCCCCCTGTCGTCGATCCGTCCTCGGGGACGAAGCCTCTCACCCCCAAACCGGACGAATCGTCCACGAAGGACGGATTCGGGGGACCGCCGGCAACCCCGATCCCCTTGCCCGGCATGAGCGACAACACAGCGGACCGCAAGCCGGAGAAGAAGGACGACAAAAAGATCGCTCCGATTTCGCCCATGCCGATCGGGTCGCCTTCCCAGGAAACATCGGAGGACACGCCTAAGCCAGCGCCCGGATTGGCGCCTACACCCAAACCGCCGGTATCGCCTTCGCCGCTGCCGTCGCCGGGGGCGAAGCCTCTGCCGCCTTCGGGGAGTGTGTTCGAGGCAGACCCGCACTCGTCGGCGACACCGCCGGGCGGCGCGTCGCCGGGAACCGGCCCCTCGGCCGCCTCTCCCGCGCCGTTGCCGATGCCGGATTCCAGCGGTATCAAACCGACGCCCTCGGCGAGCGCTCCGGACGCCCCGAAGCCGTTGGACCGCGCCGCGCCGCAGGTCATCGTCTTCAACGAGCAAGAGTATGTGTGTCAGCCGAACGACACCTTCAAAGAGCTGAGCAAGCGATTTTTTAGCAGCGAGAAGTATGCCGACGCCCTGCAACGTCACAACCAGAACCACGCCCGCGCCAGCGCTCAGATGGCGAACAGCGGCAAGCTCACGCCGGGCGAACGAATCTTCATTCCTCCGGCAGACATCCTCGACCAGCGCTACCCCGACGCGATTGAGCGGTCGCGGCCCACAACGGGGGCTGTTCCGGCATCGTTCACCGCGCCCGGAGGCCCGCCCGCGCCGCCGCCTCCGCCGGCGCCCGACGACGGTGCTCGCATCAAGCCCGTCGCGCCGATACCGGCGACGCCGGCGCCCGCATCGCCGACGCCAATAGCACCGCCGAGCGCGCCGCCTGGCACTTTCCCGCCATCACCCAATCCGTAAGCGGTACGCGATCGGGACAAACGCAAAAGGGACCGGCCCTCAACGAGAGGGCCGGTCCCTTTTGCGTAAAGCCTGGCGTTGTTAAATGGCGCTAACTTTTTGCTGATTAGCCCGGAGCGCCAGCGACGGGACGAACCCGTCGCTGGCGCTCCGGGCTTGTCGGCCTTCTATGAGTGCCTTTAAGTGATTCGCCACGGCGGAAATTGGTCTTCCCAAAACGAGCGGCGGACGCTATATGCCTCCCTCGTTAGTTGAATACAGCCGCGGCCGACGAGAGCCTTCGGGATGTCAGGTTCCCGGAAACGTCGTCGCCGCGCGACGAGCAGGAAAGAAGCAACCGGACAACAGCCGAGTTCTGCTGTGTGCTGGGGTTTGCGGGAATGCCAGCGCTACCCGCCCTCCTGGGTAGAGGCACTCACCTCGCTGGATCAAGTGGTTTCTGGGTCGGCCACTCCGGCGAGCGTCTCACAGTGGAACTCATGTCGGACCGGGAGCCGGGCCTTCGCGCCCGGCTCCCGGGGATACAATCGGTCGGCGCGGGATAGGGAGCAGACGAGAACCTCCACCGCTGCGGAGGAGATCAAACGCACTCCTTTCCCGCGCCGGCCGACTTCCAGGATGGTCCCCCAACCTTAATCCAGTAACTCCACCAATTCGCGCAAGCCCTTTCGGCCGATGCGCCCGGCGATTTCCTTGATGATGCGGAGATCCTTCCAGGGCACCGCGTCGTGGTAGCTCGGCGCGGCGGGAGCGGCCGAGACCCCGTCGGTCTTCTTCGGCCGGCCGCGCTTCTTGCGGCGCCCCTTCATGCCGGCTTTCTTCCGCAAGCTGCTCTTGTAGGAAGAAATCATGTTGGTGCCAATGTCCAGCCCGAAGTTGTCCTTGATGTGTTTCTGGATTTCCAATGGCTGCGCGCCATAACCCAAGGCCTCCATGGCTTGCCGCACGGCCTCCGTTTTGTTGCTCCTTGGATCCGCCCCGGCCTCCGCGTTCGGCCTACCTCTCGGCATTTCGACTACCCCCGATTTCAAGTATCTCTCGATGATTGTCCGCGACCGCCCCGCCCTTCCCCGCGCCCACATGCTGTCCGCGCCGAAACCGACAATTGCCCATCCTGGCCGACTAACTAACGACTATCTTACATCCCATCTTCATTAATGCAATCAGATAATAAAGAATTTGCACCGACTGGTCAAAAACGAAACGAATTGATACTCAAGACATGAACCCGTGCGGTCCATATTGTGCTTGTGTTCGGCGCTACCACCACTGATAATTCGATCGGGAGTATTTGGCGATCGTTCTTGGCGATGCCACCCTCAATGCCGTGGGAGACGACCCCTTGCGAAGCGCTTCGTTGCCGGCTGCTCTGTGCGTGAGTGTTTGGTTGTGGGGTTCTCCCGTTTGGGCGGACCCGCCGCGGACGGATGTGGAGGCGACGGGTCGCGCCGATCCGCGTCTGGTTTCGTTCGATCGCCTCATGGGGGAGTTTTTGCGGGAACACGAGTTGCCCGGCGCGGCCCTGGCCGTGGCCCACAAGGGCAAATTGGTGTACGCGCGCGGCTTCGGCCATGCCGATCGCGACGCCGGCGAACTCGTTGGGCCGAGAGCGCTGTTCCGCATCGCCAGCATTTCCAAACCGCTCACGGCCGTCGCGGTGCTGCAATTGATGGAGCGCGGCCGACTCAAACTGGACGACAGCGTTTTCCAGGTCTTGCAACTTCAGCAACCGAAGGACCGAGGCATTCGCTTCGACCCAAGATGGAAAAACGTTACCATCGAGCATCTGCTGCAACACCGCGGCGGCTGGGACCGCGACAAGTCCTTCGATCCGATGTTTCGCTCGCCGACCATCGTCAAGGAGTTGGACGTACCGCCGCCGGCGCGGCCGTGGGACATCATCCACTACATGCTGCGCCAACCGCTGGACTTCGATCCGGGCGAGAAAGACGTCTACTCCAATTTCGGTTACTGTTTGCTCGGCCGGGTCATTGAAAAAGTCAGCGGCCAAACGTATGAGGAGTACGTCCGCAAGGAAGTGCTTGCTCCGCTGAACATTCACACCATGCGATTGGGCGCGACGCTGCCGGAAAAACGCGCGCGCGGCGAGGTCCAGTATTACGTTGCCAAAAAGGCCAGGGGCACCGCGGTCATGGGGCCGCATCTTGGGGAGCCTGTCCCGGAACCTTATGGAGCCTGGTGCTTGGAGTCGATGGACGCGCACGGGGGTTGGCTGTCGTCCGCGCCGGACCTGGTGCGCTTCGCCACCGCCTTCGATGACCCGCGTCGTTGCAAAGTTCTGAAATCCAAAAGCATCGAAATCCTATTCGCCCGCCCTCCCGGCGCGGCCGGCCGGGACCGCAACGGCAAACCGCGCGACGCCTATTATGCGTGCGGCTGGATGGTCCGGCCGGTGGACGAGAAAGGTCACGCCAACACCTGGCACGCCGGCTCGCTGCCCGGCACCTCCACCTTGCTGGTGCGACGCCATGACGGGTTGACCTGGGCCGTGCTGTTCAATTCACGCACCAGCGCCAAAAAGGTCGAGCCGGCCTCAGCCATCGATCCCCTGGTACACAAGGCCGCCGACGCCGTGAAGAACTGGCCGCGCTGACGGCCGCCTTATACGCTAGAAAACCGAGGCGTTCCCTTCCGCATCCCTTGCAACCTCGACGGGGGTCATCCCATGTCGCGCCCTCTCGGAGGCCGGACGATCGCCCTGGCCGAATCGCGTCAAATTGACGAACTGGCCCAACTACTCGACAGCGAAGGCGCGACCACGCTGCGCTGTCCGATGGTGAGCATCCTCGACGCCCCGGACCCCGCCCCCGTATTGGCGTGGCTCGATGAATTAGGCGCCGATCGCTTTGGCTATGTCGTTCTGATGACGGGCGAGGCATTGCGGCGATTATTGCATTTCGCGGAGGGCGCGGGACGACGCGACGCCTGCATCGCCGCCCTGCGACAGACGAAGATCATCACACGCGGCCCCAAGCCGGGCCAGGTTCTGAAAGAAATCGGCCTCGCTCCGACGCGCGTCGCCCTGGCGCCCACCACGGAGGGCGTTATCGCCACTCTGCACGGCGAACCGCTGCAAGGTCAGACGGTCGGCGTCACCCTTTACGGCGAACCCAATCCGGTATTGGAACAATTCCTCACTTCGGCTGGAGCGCACGTCCGCACCGTCATGCCTTATATTTATGCTCCCGCCGCGGACGATGACCGCGTCGCGGATCTGATCGCCCGACTTGAACGCGGTCAGATAGACGTTCTGCTGTTCACCAGTTCGGCGCAGGTGGACCGTCTGTATGAGGTGGCTGAGCGGCGCGAACGGCAAGATGCGTTGCGGAAAGGATTGTCGCGCACACGCATCGCGGCCATCGGTCCGGTGCTCGCCGAACACCTGCGGCAGCGCGGCGCCGCCGTACACATCTGCCCCGATCAGGGCTTCGTCATGAAAAACCTGGTGCAGCACATCAAGCGCGCGCTGGGAGCTTGATCGCGGCCGAAAGGCAAGTCGCCGAGACTCGCCTTTTTCTCCATCCTTTCCAATGGTACAGTCCGCATCGCTTCGCCTCACACAGCGGTAGATTGGTCCTCCGCTCGTCCCAGCCGCGAGGTCGTCGATGCCCTTGCTCGTATCTCCTCCGCCCCGCCCGATTCGTGTCGGCCAGACGGCGACGCCGCGAACCTCGCTCGCTCGGCGAATCGGGCCGATGCTTCTGTTGCTGTCGCTGTGCGGCGCGCTGTTCTTCTACGGGCTGAACGCCGGTGAGCTGTATCAGACGGAGAGCTTGCGGGCGATCCTCGCGGAGCAGTTTCTGCGCGGCGGCAACTGGATCGTGCCTACCCTGTATGGCGAACCGTTGTTGACGAAGCCGCCGGGGATGTATGCCGCCATCGCTTTGGCGAGTTGGCCGGCGGATCACGTCTCGGCCGCGACCGCTCGCCTGCCTTCGGCGCTGGCGGCGACTGCGATCGTCTTTCTGTTTTATGGGACGTTCGCGCGGCGTCTGGGCCGTCGCGCGGGGTTGCTCGCCGCGGCGCTGTTACCCGCCTCGGCGCTGTGGCTTCAGCGTGTCCCTTCCGCCGAGATCGACCTGGTGCAACTCGCCTGGGTGGCGGCAGCGATGTTGTGTTTTTTGCGCGCGCTGGAGATCGCGGAGGCGCCGGAACGCGGTCGATTTTTTCACGAATGGTTGTGGTGGCAGCTTGCCCTGCTCTGCGTCGCCGGCGGCACGCTGACGAAGTGGACGGCGCCGGCCTTCTTCTATCTCGCCGTCCTCCCGCTTCTGTGGCGGCGCGGACGATTGTCTCTTCTGTGGCGACCCTGCCACCTGCTGAGTGGGATGCTGGCAGCGCTGCCCTTCCTGGCGTGGATGATGTTGGCCGCGAACTCGACCGGCTGGGATGCCTTCCTCGACGCCGTGAAGCGCGAAGCACTGCCGCGCTTGTCGCCGGCGCATCACACGCGTCCCTATCCCTGGCACGAAATCGTCACGTTCCCCCTTGGATTTCTGGCGGCAAATTTACCGTGGTCGGCCGCCGCCCTCGTGACGCTGTCGCCGCGCTTCGCCCGATTATGGGATGAGCGGGGACGGCGCCTGCTCCAGCTCCTGCATTGCTGGACGTGGCCGAACCTTTTGTTCTGGAGCCTTGTCCCAGGACATCATGCACGGCACGCCCTGCCGTTGCAGCCAGGCCTCGCCGGACTCGCCGCGATGGCGTGGGTCGCGTGGCTGGATGGCCGGCTGCGCTGGCCCTGGCCGCGCCTGCGACCGGGGCGCGTCTTTGTCGGCCTGATCGTGCTGTGGCTGGCGGTCAAGGTGGTCTTCGTGCAGGTCGTCGTGCCGGGCCGCGACGCGACGCGCCAGCCGCGCCGCAAGGGCGAGCAGATCGCCGCCCTCGTGCCGGGCGGTGAGACGTTGTATCTCTTTCGCGCGAAGGACGAGGGCATCCTGTTCTATTCCGGCAGGCCGGCGCGACGCCTGCCGGCGCCGGCTTACTTGCCGGCGGCGGACGGGTCCATATATTGTCTACTCGTGGAATCCGAATATGAGCAGTGGTCCGGGCCGCGTCGCGCCGAGCCGCTCCTTCGACTCGCGGACGAACAGGGTGACGCCCTCGTCCTCGTAAGGATGGACTGAGGCGCCGATCTCGTATCCGAACAGAGCCTGCGATGCAATGCATTCACGAATTGACCACGGAAGAAGCCTATCACCTGGTATCGGAGCAGTTGGGTCATCCGTTGCCGCCGCTGGACGCCGTCGAGAACGAGGACTGGGGCCGCGACTACGTGTTGCAGCACTTCCAGCGGTACACGGCCGAGGAACTCGCCGCCATCGGCCTGACTCTCGAACCAACGGACGATCGAAGGCGAGAGGAGGAATAACTTCGACACCTGGCTCCGAGAGCGCCGTTGAACCGGAGCTGGAGTTTTTCGTTGCCATCGCGTCGTTTCTCTTGGTACAACCTTTGCTACTGAGGAACGGTGGACGGATGGTTGTCAAGCCCGAATACTTTCAAGGAGTGGACCGATGGCTGACAGCACGAATCGCTTAACTGAGGAAACCACGTCGTCGCGTCTCCCCACCTCTGTTGTTCCAGAGGAAACGCTGGTCAATGATGCGCGGGCAGGGTTGACGCCGGCTCAAATGGTGGAGCGAAAACTGGTTGCGATGCTCCAGAGCACTATTCTTCCCGCAAGTCACCTGCAAGTGAGCAGGACACGTCGTGCGCTTTCGTAGGAAATGAACTTCCGAGATGGAACCCAAGCGAATGCGGAATGAAAACGCCGTCGTTCCTTCCGCGTTCCGCGTTCCGCATTTCGCCTTCGAGATGAGGCCGGATTCATGTCCACGATCCTTCGGTCCAACGGCATCGCGGCGGAGATCCGCTTGATCTTGCGACGGGGCCGCCAGGTCTGGCGCCTTGTGCCCGTCAAGCACAAGCTGGGGCTGGCCTTCGCGGCCGCCATCATGGCCGCCGTCAGCCTGTGCAACACCGCTCTGCCCCTTCTGCTGGGCCGTCTCGTCAACGCCGTCACGGGAGGACCGGAGGAGACGACGCACGCGGCCCGCTATGCCCTGGCCGTCGAGATCCTGGTCCTGATCGGGGCCGCTTACCTGCTGCGCGAGTCGCTCAACGTCGCCCGCCGCTACTTCGTCGAGAACAGTTGCACGCGCATCAACCGCGATATGTGCGTCCGCGTCGTCAACCACTTGATGAAGGTGAACCTCGCCAGCCTGTCCAAGGAGAAGGTCGGCGCGCTGCACGGCCGCATTTATCGCAGCGTCGAGGGGTTCGTCCGCTTTCTGCGTTTGAGCTTCCTCGATTTCGCCCCCGCGCTGTTGACCGGGATGTTCGCCCTCATCGCGGCCGTCAGCAAGCAGCCGCTGCTGGGACTGATCATGATGGGCGTCATTCCGACGGCGTTCTTTCTCACCGTCCGCCAACTTCTGTCGCAGCGAGGCATCCGTCTGAAACTGCTCCGCAGCTGCGACGAGATCGACGGCGCCATCGTCGAGCAACTGAGCGGCATGGAGTACGTGCGGGCGGCCAACACCTACCCTCAGGAGATCAAGCGCCTGGCCCGCGCCGCCGAGAAGCGCCGCGCCATGGAGATCCGCCATCACTTCCAGATGTCGCTGTTCGGCTGCGCCAAGGCGCTCAACGAGGGCTTTTTTCACATTCTCGTGCTGAGCGTGGCGATTTATTACGCCATCAACGGGCAGCTGAAGCCCGGCGACGTGCTGACGTTCTCGGTGCTGTTCCTCAATGTCATGACGCCGTTGAGCGAGATTCATCGCGTCCTCGACGAGGGGCACGAGAGCAGTCTGCGCGTCGGCGACCTTTTGGAAATGCTGGCCGAGCCGCTGGACTTGTCGTTCAACATGGCGCGTTCGTATGAGCCGCGGCTGCGCACGGACGAGCCGGCCATCGCCGTCCGCGATTTGAACGTGGAGTACGTGACGCCGCGGGGCACGCACATCCACGCGGTGAACAACCTGTCGCTGATGATCCGCCACGGCGAGACGATCGGCGTCGCCGGCCGATCCGGCTGCGGGAAATCGACCTTCTTGCGCATCCTCTTGCGTCTGCTGCATCCCAAC
The DNA here is from genome assembly GCA_036557825.1 of Gemmataceae bacterium. Classification (GTDB taxonomy): domain Bacteria; phylum Planctomycetota; class Planctomycetia; order Gemmatales; family Gemmataceae; genus JAJPHU01. Next base: position 10,600 of record DATBGU010000392.1, on the reverse strand, counting down.
AGCGGCGAGGTGCTGCTGGGCGGCGTGCGCATCGACGACGTATCGCGCGCCGACATCAGCAAGCTGATCGGTTACGTCGGACAGTCGCCGTTCGTCTTCGCCGGCACCGTAGCCGAGAACATCGCTTACGGCAGCGAGCGCGCGACGCGGGAGGACATCCAGCGGGCCGCCGAGTTGGCGTATCTGCACGGCGAGATCCTGCAAATGCCCGGCGGCTACGACGCCCTGCTGACGGAGCGCGGCGGCAATCTATCCGGCGGTCAGCGGCAACGGCTGTCCATCGCTCGTCTGCTGTTCAAACAGCCGCCCATCCTCATCCTCGACGAGGCGACGTCGGCGCTAGACAACATCAGCGAGCGCGCCGTGCAGCGGGCGCTGGGGCTGACCAGCAAGGACCGCACGACGATCCTAGTGGCCCACCGTCTGACCACGCTGCGCGACGCCGACCGCATTTTGGTGTTCGACGAGGGCCGCATCGCGGAAGAGGGTAATTATCCGGAACTGGTGCAGAAGGACGGCCTGTTCCGCGAGCTGGTGCTGTCCGCCGAGAACGGCGTCTCCGGCAACGAAAAGCAGCCGGCCCAACCGGAGGCGGTGGTGCGGAGCGCGTAGCGATTGTCTACCAGCCCGCAGCGCCAGCAAGGGTTGTCCCTTGCTGGCGCTGCGGGCTGGCAGGAAACCTCCGCCTCCTTACAATGGCTCCGGCGTTTCCCACCATGCCGCGATCCCGCCCCGGAGTCCCGCCCCTCTCATGAAGCGCATCCTTCCCCTGCTCCTGCTCGGTTCGATTGTCCCTTCGCTCCGTGCCGCGGAAAAACCCCCTCCCGAAGCGCCGCGCGCACACGATTCGCGTTTGCGGGTCGATCTCTTCGCCGCCGCGCCGGACATCGTGCATCCCGTCGCCCTCGCCTTCGACGGCCACGGACGATTGCTGGTCATCGAGAGCCACACGCACTTTCGGCCCAAGGATTACAAGGGACCGAAGCACGATCGCGTCCGTCTCCTCGAAGACCGCGACGGCGACGGCAAGGCGGACCGCTTCACGACCTTTTTCGAGGGCACCACGGCGAGCATGGACCTTGCCGCCCATCCCGACGGCTCGGTGTATCTCGCCACGCGCAACGAGATCCTGCGCCTGCGCGACACCGACGGCGACGGCAAGGCCGACGAGCAGCGCCGCATCGTCTTCCTCGACACCAAGGGCAATTATCCCCACAACGGGCTGTCCGGCCTGGCGTTCGACTCCAGGGGCGATCTCTTTTTCGGACTCGGCGAGAACCTGGGGGCGGCGTACAAGTTGAGCGACGCGGACGGCACCGTGCTGACGGGAGGCGGCGAGGGTGGCGGCGTCTTTCACTGCACGGCGGACGGCCGCAAACTGCGGCGCATGGCGACCGGTTTCTGGAACCCGTTCGGCGTCTACCGCGATCTCTTCGGCCGCGTCTTCGCCGTGGACAACGACCCGGACGCCATGCCGCCGTGCCGCCTCGTCCACGTCGTCGAGGGCGGCGATTACGGTTTTCAGTTCCGCTACGGTCGGTCCGGCCGGCACCCCTTTCAATCGTGGGACGGTCAGTTGCCCGGCACGCTGCCGATGGTCAGCGGCACCGGCGAAGCGCCCTGCGAAGTGCTCAGCTACGAATCCGACGGCCTGCCGCGCGAGTATCTCGGCGATCTACTGGTGACTTCATGGGCGGACCATCGCGTCGAGCGCTATCCGCTCAAAGAGCGCGGCGCCTCGTTCGCGGCGGAGCGCAAGCCGTTCGTCCAGGGCGGCGAAAACTTCCGCCCCGTCGGTTTGGCTCTCGCGCCCGACGGCTCGCTGTTCATCAGCGACTGGGTGCGCAGCGATTACAACCTGCACGGCAAGGGAGCGGTCTGGCACATCCGGCCGCGCGAGACGGGGAAGCAAGATCGGACGACCGACCCGCGCCGCGCTCTGTTCAGCCTCCACCGCCCACAGCGCGAGGCGGCGGCGCGCAAGCTCGCTTCGCAAGAGAGCGGACACGCTTTTCTCCGCGAGCAGCTCGACAGCAAGGATGAGCGTGTCCGCGCCGTCAGCCTCACTGCCCTGATTGTCGCCGGCGATCGCAAACTCGATCTCGCCGCGATCGCCGAGAAGGATTCCTCAACGCCGATTCGGGCCATGTCCGTGCGCGCGTTGGTCGAACGCGGCGAGGACGCGAATCGTTTCCTCGACGGCAAATATCCGCCGGCCGTGCGCTTGGAGGCGGTCGGTTCCCTCAAGGGCGAGTCGGCCGCGCCGCGGTTATTGAAGCTGCTCACCGATAGCGATCCGTTCCTGCGCAGCGCTGCCGTGCGGCAACTCGGCGATCACCCGGACCTGCTCGCCGCCGTCGATGTCCGTTCGCTGAAGGAACCGCAGCAGCGCATCGGCTTGCTGCTGGCCTGGCAGAAATCCCAACAAGCCCGGAACGCCAGCGACGGGAACCGGGAAGGCACGAAGCGACTCAACGAGTTTCTGAACGATGCCGATGAGGACGTGCGTTTCCTCGCGGCTAAGTGGATCGCCGATCGGAAGCTGAGTGAATTTCGGCCGCGCCTGGTGGAGATGCTGAAGGACCGCGCCTTGAACGTGCGGCTGTTCGTCGCCTGCTCGTCGGCGCTGGCCCGGCTCGACGACCGCGACGTCAGCGAGGCGAGCATGGCCGATTACTTCCTGGACCGGCTGAAGGACGACAAGGCGCCAACGGCCCTGCGCGTGCTGGCGCTGCAAATGGTCCCCGCCAATCATCCGAAACTGTCGCTCGATCTGCTGGGCGGACTGCTGGCGCACGGCGAGCCGGCGCTGCGGCTGGAGGCGGCGCGTTCGCTGAGCGATCATCCCAACGCCGGGCGCGAACGTCTCCTGCTCGACGCCGTCCGCAATCCGCGTTTGGGGAATGAGGTACGCGCGCAGGCGGTCTTGGGGCTGGCCGGGCAAGCATCGAAGCATCTCGACGAATTGCTGCGCCTCATCCAAGGGGAGAACGCCGTCCTGCGCGACGAAGCGCTGCGCGCGCTGAAAGATACGCCGCTAACCGCCGAGCAGCGCACCAGTCTGGAAGTGACAGCCCGTCGTCATTCGGATAGCTCCGCTCTGACCGCCCGCGTCCTCGGCCGGCCATTCGTCAAGGACCGTCCTCGGCCGGACGACCTCGACGGTTGGATGAAGCGCCTGGAAGGACCGGCCGGAGCCGCGGCTGGACGGCGTGTGTTCTTCCATCCCAAGCTGGCCGCTTGCTCCCGTTGCCATCGCGTCGAGGGGCGAGGGGCGCTGGTGGGACCGGACCTCAGCACCATCGGCCGCACCGAACGGCGCCACATCCTCGAAGCGATCCTGCGTCCCAGCAACCTCGTCGCGCCGCATTATCAAACCTGGCAGATCGAGACGACCGACGGCAAGGTCCGCACCGGTATGTTGATCGGCACCAATCTCGACGAATACACCTATGTGGATGCGAAAGGGGACCGATTCAAGCTCAACACCCGCACCATCGTCGAGAGCCGATCGCTGCCCGCGTCGATCATGCCGGATGGCCTGTCGGACCTGCTGACGGATCAGGAATTGCGTGATCTGCTGGCGTATTTGTGTGCGAGGCGCTGATCGTTCTCGGCGGGTGCCGAGGGCGCGGAGGGTTGACCTTTTCTTGATTAGGCTCTTTTTCTTGCTGCGGAGGTTGAGGCGGCCTTTACGCGCTTGCGGTTCCTTGTTGCTTGCCGTCCCTTTTGCCTTCGCTTTTGCTGTTTGCGGACCTTGTCGAGAGCGGCCTGCTCGGCTGGGTCGTCGATAGGCTCGGCAACGACGCGCTGCAACGGTGCGAGCCTTGGCGGCCGGAACGCTTTTTTGGACATCGCTCACTCCTCGTGCGAAAGCACGGTAAAGGTGTTGGCGGACCCCTTTCAGAGTGAAAACGCGGTCCTCTGTACGACTGACGGAGACTGCGTCACAGATAACGATGGTCCGCACGCGCGGGGTAACGGCTGCAACGGCCATCCTGACGCCTCAGACGGGTTGATCCACCCCTCTCTCGTCCACGGCATGTGAGCGTAACACGCCGAGAGGGGTTCAGCAATGCCGTCTCATGCGTACAATCATCGAGAGTCGGCCACTGCCGGAGTCGATGCGCTGACCGCTTCCCACTGCCGCTAAATGAGCCGTAAACCCGCCCCTGGCTCGACCATTTTGCCATGAGAGATCGCCAATGCGGAGCTTGCTCCCCATCTTGTTCTCGGTCCTGTTGTTGACGGCCTTGGGCTGTTGGCGAGGCGGCGCGCCTTCCACGCCTTCTCTCCCTTCGATCCAGCACCGCTCGTCCGATCCCGCGCGGGTGGAGGCTCCCGGTCTGCACAACGTCTTCCGGCTCGCCGACAACCTCTACAGCGGCAGCAGCCCCGACGACGACGAAGGCTTCCGGTCCCTCCGCAAGCTGGGCGTCCAAACGGTCGTCTCGGTGGATGGCGCGCGGCCGGATCTGGCCCGCGCTCGCCGGTTCGGGCTGCGTTACGTCCACCTGCCCATCGGTTACGACGGCGTGCCTCAGCAGCAGGCCATGCGCATCGCCAAGGCGGTGCGCGATCTGCCTGGCCCAGTGTACGTCCACTGCCACCACGGGAAGCATCGGGGGCCGGCGGCCGCCGCTGTGGTCCACCTTTGCCTGGACGACAAGTGCGCCGTCGAGGCGGCCGTGGCGTGGCTGCGTCAGGTCGGCACCGACCCGCGGTACACGGGCCTGAATGCGGCGCCCCGCCAACTCCGCAGACCCACCGCTGAGGAGTTGGACCGTGTACCGGCCGACTTCCCAGAGGTCGTCGAGGTATCGGGCCTGTCAGCGGTAATGGTCGGGGTGGACAAACATTGGGAGCACCTCCAGGTGGTGCGGGCGGCCGGCTGGAAGACTCCGCCCAACCACGCGGACCTTGAGCCGCCGCACGAGGCGCTGCAACTGCTGGAAGCCTTTCGCGAGGCGGCCCGGCTGCCCGGCGTCGCAGACCGGACCGAGGAGTTCCGCCGCTGGTTGGCCGACGCCGAGGCCGGAGCCGGGGAGTTGGAGCAGGCGCTGCGAAACCGCAAGGGGAAGGAGGCCGTGGACGGCAGCACGGTCGAGAAGGCATTCCGCAATGTCGGGATGGCCTGCACGCGCTGCCATCTCAAGTACCGGGATGTTCCCCAAGCTCCGTGACGGTGTTTCGGCCAGCACGCCAAGGGCCGTTCCGCCTCCTCGCTCAGGTCTCCGCACCCGCCGGACGCCCCGGATTGATTTGTTTCCCTACTCGCACTACAATCTGATAGGGTCATGGGTTGTTCACGTTTGGACCGATTCACACCTCGTATACCCTTGCCCCTAATGGACGCGCCAACGACGCCGTGAGGCGTTGCGCTGAGCAGGCCTGCACACACGCTTTTCGGCTCGCGCTCGTGCGGAAGTCAAGAGCGCCGCGAGGCGTTACGCAGCTTCGGAGATCATCGGATGTATGAACGCTTTACAGACCGCGCTCGCAAGGTGATGCAGCTGGCCAACCAGGAGGCCCAGCGCTTCAACCACGAGTACATCGGCACCGAGCACATCCTCCTGGGACTGGTCAAGGAAGGTTCGGGCGTGGCCGCCAACGTCCTCAAGAACCTCGACATCGACCTGCGCAAGATTCGCCTGGAGGTCGAGAAAATCGTGCAGTCCGGCCCCGATATGGTCACCATGGGCAAGCTGCCGCAGACCCCACGGGCCAAAAAAGTCATCGAGTACTCCATCGAAGAGGCCAGGAACCTCAATCACAACTACGTCGGCACCGAACACCTGTTGCTGGGACTGCTGCGCGAACAGGAGGGCGTGGCAGCCCAGGTCCTCATGAACCTGGGACTGAAGTTGGAAGACGTGCGTGAGGAAGTCCTGAATTTACTGGGGCACAATATGGCGACGGAAGAAAGCAGCGGCCCGACGGGCGAACGTCAGGCCAACAAGGGCAAGTCCAAGACCCCGGCCCTGGACAGCTTCGGCCGCGACCTCACCGAGCTGGCCCGCCAAGGCAAGCTCGATCCGGTCATCGGTCGTTCCAACGAAATCGAGCGCGTCATTCAGGTGCTCAGCCGCCGCACCAAGAACAATCCGGTGTTGCTGGGCGAGGCCGGCGTCGGCAAGACGGCCATCGTCGAGGGCTTGGCCCAGCTGGTCGTGGACGCCAACGTGCCGGAGCTGCTGCGCGATCGCCGCATCGTCGTCCTCGACCTCGCCATGATGGTGGCCGGCACCAAGTATCGCGGCCAGTTCGAGGAACGCATCAAGGCCGTCATGAACGAAGTGCGGCGGGCCAAGAACACCATTCTGTTCATCGACGAATTGCACACGCTAGTCGGCGCCGGCGGCGCCGAGGGCGCCATCGACGCCTCCAACGTGCTCAAGCCGGCCCTGGCCCGCGGCGAGATCCAGTGCATCGGCGCCACCACGCTCGACGAGTATCGCAAGTACATCGAGAAGGACGGCGCCCTGGAGCGGCGCTTCCAGCAGATCATCGTCAATCCGCCCTCCAAGGAGGAGACGGTCGAGATCCTTCGCGGCCTGCGCGACCGCTACGAGGCGCACCACCGCGTGCAGATCAAGGACGAGGCGCTGGAAGGGGCCGTCGAGCTGTCCGACCGCTACATCAGCGGCCGTTGCCTGCCCGACAAGGCCATCGACGTCATCGACGAGGCCGGGGCGCGCGTTCGCTTGAAGGCCATGACCCGGCCGCCGGATCTGAAAGACCTCGACGGCCAGATCGAGCAGCTGAATCAGGAGAAGGAGGCCGCCGTCGCCGAGCAGGACTTCGAGAAGGCCGCCCATCTGCGCGACCAGGCCGACAAGCTCAAGAAGAAGAAGGAAACCATCACCCGCGAATGGCGCGAGAAGTCGAAGGAGATCGACGGCGTCGTCGATGAAGAGGTGATCGCCGAGGTCGTCAGCAAGATGACCGGCGTGCCGCTGAAGCGCCTCGAAGACAACGAGACGCAGCGTCTCCTGAGCATGGAGGACGAATTGCACAAGCAGGTCGTCAGCCAGCACGAGGCCATCTGCGCCATCGCCAAGGCCGTCCGCAAGAGCCGGGCCGGACTCAAGGATCCGAAACGGCCGATCGGCAGCTTCATCTTCGCCGGACCCACCGGCGTCGGCAAGACGCTGCTGGCCAAGCGCCTGGCGCACTTCATGTTCGGCGACGAGAACGCGCTGGTGCAGATCGACATGTCCGAGTACTCGGAGAAGCACAACGTCAGCCGGCTGATCGGCGCACCGCCGGGCTACATCGGTTACGAAGAGGGCGGCCAGCTGACCGAGAAGATCCGCCGCCGGCCGTACAGCGTGGTCCTGCTCGACGAGATCGAGAAGGCCCATCCCGAAGTGTGGAACATGCTGCTGCAAATCATGGAGGAGGGCCGGCTGACCGACAACGTCGGCCGGACCATCGACTTCAAGAACACCATCCTCATCATGACGACGAACATCGGCGCCGAGCAGATCGCCGGCCGTCAGGAGTTCGGCATCCACACCTCGGCGCGTCGCAACGAGGAGGCGACCTACGAGGGCATGAAGTCCAAGCTGAAGGCCGAGATGGAACGCAACTTCCGTCCGGAGTTCCTCAACCGCGTGGACGATGTGATCGTCTTCCGCAGCCTGAACAAAGTCGATCTCAAGCGCATCATCGACATCGAATTGGCCAAGGTGTCGAAGCGCCTGCTGGAAAAGGGCCTGACGCTGGTGCTGACCGAGGAGGCCAAGGACTTCCTGATCGAGAAGGGTACCAGTCTGGAATACGGGGCGCGTCCGCTACGTCGCGCCATCGACCACTATCTCGAAGACACGCTGTCCGAGGATCTGCTGCGTGGCGGCTTCGCCGGCAAGGACACCATCACGGTGCGCGTCAAGGAGGAGAACGGCGAGAAGAAGCTGTACTTCGACGCGACGGGCAGCGGCACGTCGGAGCTGGTCACGGCCGGCAGCGAGGCCAAGGCCTGAGCGCACGGATCGAGTTTGAGTGACGAATCACGCGGGGCATCTGAAACAGACGCCCCGCGTTTTTTGCGCCTTCGGCGAAAAAAGGTGTCAGCGAAAAAGTCAGCGAAAAAGTGTCAGGAACCGTTCCGTGGAGTATTTGCTTGCTCAAGCGCGACATCGGCGTTAGCTTGCCGGCATGGGACGACCCTTGCGAGCTTCCGAAGGCGGGGATGGCGTTGGTCCAGACAGTGCTACGGGAGTGGCCGGTGCCGTGTCCCTCGTCGTGGTTGGCCGACGTGAACGCGGCGCAGACGTTGGGCGAGTTGCAGTCGTTGCGGCGTTGCGTGCGGGGTGGTCAGCTCCAAGTTGAGGAGGCTCGGGCCACCGGGCTCCTCACCCGACCGGCACGGGCACGACGATCATGATGCAACATCTGCTTGCAATTCTCACACTGCCGTTCGTGGTCGTTGTCGTCGTCCCAACTCTGATCGTGTGGGCCGGCCGCGAGTGGGATGTCCGGTGGCGGCTGGAGTCGCCCGCAGCCCTCCTTGTCGGGAGCCTCGGCCTGGCGCTCTGGCTCGGCGGCCTCCTCCTGACGGCATGGTGCATCCGACTGTTTGCTCGCGTCGGGCAGGGGACGCTGGCTCCCTGGGATCCAACCCAGCGGCTGGTGGTCGTCGGTCCGTACCGATACCTTCGCAACCCGATGATCGGTGGCGTCCTGGCGATGCTACTGGGCGAGAGCGTCGTCCTGGGCTCGGTGTTCTTGCTCACCTGGACGGCGTTGTTCGCGCTCGTGAACCACGGTTACCTCCTGCTGTCCGAGGAACCCAAGCTGCTGCGCAAGTTCGGTGCGGCCTACGAGCGCTACCGGGCGGGCGTCCCCCGCTGGGTTCCGCGGTGGTCGGCGTGGATCGAGCCGGTCGGGAGTTTGTCCGGTGGCACGGCCGAGTCGGGCGCCGCAGCGAACGACGGCGACGATCCTCGTGCGATCCGCACCCCGGAATCGGGGTGGCTGTGGCCCATGGTCATCGGCGCGGTGGTGATCGTCGGGCTCGGCATGACCGTATTCACCGCGATCGGCCTGCTTCGGCCGCCGCCGCCCCGAGTGCATCGGATCCACATGGCAACGGGCGCGGTCCCCCGGCGCGTCTACCTGGCGGAAGAAATCCGCAAGGAGGCCGCCCGTCACAACCTCGAGATCGTTCTCACTTCCAATCAGTACGGCACGCTGGAGACACTGCAGGAGGTCGATTCACCGAGCGCCATCCAGTTCGCGCTGGTGCCCGGCGGGGTCTGGGATAGCAGCTACTCGAGTGTGCGGCAGGTGGCCACCCTCATGACCGAACCGCTCCACATCCTGGTCCGACCCGAACTGGTCGCGAAGGGGCTCCCCGGACTGCGCGGGAAGCGCCTCGCCCTCGGCCCGCCCACGCTGGCCTCCCACCACGTGGCCCGGGAGGTTCTGGCCTTCATCGGGTTGCAGCCCGCGACGGCGCAACCAGGTGGCTACGCCCTCGACCCGGTGGGCCTCGAAGCCCTGCGCCTCGAACTGACGCGGATCGGATCGCTCGCCGATGCCGACCGCGTCAAACCGCTCCAGGCACTCCCCGACGCCGTCGTGTTCTCCGCCCCGCTCCCGTCGATCCTAGCCCGGGAACTCGTCCAGACGGGCGGCTACCACCTGTTGCCGGTCCCGTTCGTCGAGGCGTTCTGCAACGAGCGGCTCAAGCTACCCAACGCGGACGGCCTCCAGGTCCATCGGTCGTTGCTCATGCAGGCCACCGTTCCGGCCTACACGTACAGCTTCGACCCCCCGATGCCGGCGCAGCCGTGCCTGACCATCGGGGTTCCGCTTCTGCTGGTCGCGGACCAGGATGCCGACCCTGAGGCTGTGGGCCGCCTCCTGGACACCATCTACGAAAGCCCGCTGAAGAACCAGATCCGCCCTCAGCCGCTTGAGGATCAGGTGGCGGCGTTCCCGTTGCATCCCGCCACCGAGCGCTACCTGCGCCGCACCGAGCCGCTCGTGAAGCCCGAGCACGCCGCAAAAATCGGCACGTTGCTCGGGGGCATCGGCACACTCATCACCGGGCTGATCGCGTTCTACAGCTACATGCGTCTTCGGAAGCTGAAGCGGTTCGTGGCCTACTACCGGGACATCGGCCACATCGACCTGCTCGCCCGGGGACTGGAGGCGGACCCGGAGAGCCCGGCCGAACCCGAGGCCCTTCGTATGCACCTCGAGACCCGGCTCACCCGGTTGAAGCACGACATTCTCAACGACTTTGCGGACGGTGGGCTGCAGGGCGAGGGGCTTCTGGCCGGCCTCGTCGCGTTGATCAACGACACCCGCGAGTCCCTGGCCAGCATGGGGGCCCGCAACGTGGTCGGCCCGAACACGGCCACGGAAGGGAAGGCGGAGAGGACGGCGTAACGTCCCAGGCCGAACCACTCGATGGCCTCGGAAGTCAAGAGGGAGAGAAAAGGGGTCGGGACTGAATGGCATTCGGTTAAGCGTAGGTTCTTTTGCAACTTGAGTTTCGGTCAATCTTGGCAAGGTGGCGGCCTCCTGCGATGATGGAGTTGTTCACCCACCATCACCACCAGGAGGCCGCCATGCTCAGTATGTCGCA
>DATBGU010000391.1:0-10777 GCA_036557825.1 Gemmataceae bacterium | reverse complement strand
TGCCGGGCGCCCTTGCGCACGGCCATAGCCACGTCGTTGCCGGTCCCGGCCCCGACGACCGCCACCCGATCCGGACGCTCGCAGACCTGGTAGGGGAAACCGTAGTAGGCGGCGATCCCTTGGCGCTGCGGGTCCCGCTCGCAGGCGGCGAAATCGTGAATGTGCTGGTAGTAATGGCCAGCCGCCCGGATCGTCCTCCCGGCCTCGCCGGGGCCCCGCTCGATCAACTGGTACGGCGAGTAGATCTGTTCCCACAGCCGCGTCACCGGCCAGGCCAGGCCAATCAACCCAGCAAGGCCGGCGGTCAGCCCGAACAGCAGCAGGCGGCGGTGGAACGCCTGAAACGCCAGGATGGCCAGGAAACACAGGCCGAACCAAACTACCGGCGGCGTCCACAGCACGCTCAGGCCAAACATCAGTCCCACGCCGAGCAGGCTGCCGAGCAGGTTCAGTCCGTAGGCCCGCAACTTGGGCCGTCGGTCTAACAGACTGCCACACAGCTGGCCGACCGGCACCAGGGCCAGCGCCGTGAGCACGAAGACGACCCCCAGGAGGGTGAGGACGGCCAGGTGCCGGAAGTTATGGGCCTGGCGCAGCCCCATGTGGAGTTGTTCCGTGACCGGCATGGACTGCAACAGGCTCGCGTTCCACCCCTCGGGTCCGTAACGGCTGACGAGCAGCAGGATGATTTGCCACGCCAGCAAGGGGAGGGAGAGCAACAAGGGGATTTGGGCACGACCCGCCAGCGCGTAGCCCAGCCCCAGGCCGAGGAAGCAGGCGAGCAGCCCGAAGTTCTTGTAGAACGCGAAAACCTCAAACACCGTGCTTTGCCAGCGAATCACGGCCAGTTCCAGGAGCAAGCTGAGGCCCGCGGAGCCGATGATGGCCGCATCGACCCACCGCTCCGGCAGCGAACGCAAGTGCTTGCCCTGCTCCTGAGAGACTCGTTCGATGGCTTCCGTCAACCGTCTCGGCAGGAACAGCACCACTGCGCAGACCGGCAAGCACAACGCCAGCAGGACGCCGAACTTCAGTCCCAGGTCCGGCCACCGGCAAGTGTTTTCCAGGTGGCGGCAACTCCGGGCCAGGTTGAAGGCCAGCACGCCGAAAGGGATGAGACAACTGACAAGGACCGTGCCCCGCACGAGGAAAAGATAAGGTCGGAGCATTCTCCCCTCACAGCACAGGTTCGGGACACATCATCCCTTTTGACCGCAGCGAATGTACTCCAGCGGGGGTTCAAGGAGAAGGTCAAGATCGACTTGTTGCTCGAAGCAGCGGGAGCTTCAGCGATTGGACGCAGGATACTTCGGTGGGCCAGAAAAACGATGCCAGGAACCTTTTTCAGCGTGGAGGGCGCGGTAGCACATCCCAGACGATGCGGGCCGCTTCCTGGGCGGCGGCAAGCAACTGATGGAAGACCTTGCGCACCTTGGCCTCATCAATCTCCGCCCGCAAACAACGCAGCAGGGCGACCCCGTGCGCCTCATCCAACTGCTCGACGATCGCGGGTAACAACCATTCGTCGATTCCATAGGCTTTGCCGGCGGCGGTACACACGGGCACGACGCCGGCAGCGTATGCGTCGATCTGCGCCCAGACGGCCGTCAGCGCCTGCTGGATGTTCTCCTCCTTGGGGCGGGTCGGCCGTCGCCAGTCGTAGGGCGGCGACCATTCCAGTGCGGGGGAGAGCAAGTCGATGTGCGTCACCACGCCGAGCAGGGCAGGGCGTTTCAACTCCGGCCGGGTGGCGAACCAGTCGCGCAGATCGCGCAGCAGTTGCACGTCCGCTTGACGGGCCGGGTTGCGGGCGTGCAGCACCAGAAGAATCAGATCGGCCTGACGAGCGCTTTCAAACGTCACGGCGAGCTGATCGGCCTTCGGCCCTTCGTGGCCGTAGCCGACCGTGTCGAGCAGAACCAGGTGGGTAGGGATGCCCTGCGGATGCAGGTCGTAGCGCTCGACGCCGGCGGTGGCGGGGAGAACGTCCGTCGCCGCGCGCTGTTCGCCGAGGAGCGCGTTGATGAGGCTCGATTTGCCGGCCTTGACCTGGCCGAGCACGGCGACGGTGACTTGCCGGACCGTTTCCGCGGGTTTGGGTGATGGTACATTCACAGCCCTCGCTGGCGCTTCGGGCTGGTTCGTTCTCGAAAGCAGTTCTCGATAGCGAGCGACGCCGACGCGGAGACGGCCACTGTTTAGTTCGATCAGATACGTACCCAGGCGATGAAGGTAGGCCGTGTAGAACCACAGGATGAGGTTTTGCTGAAGTTGTTGCCACGGCTGCGACAGGCCGAGCTTCGACGCACTGAAACGCGCGGCCGTCTCCAGCGGGGCGAAGAGCGCGGTGACGGCCCAATAAAGGTTGCTCGCCGGCTGATACCAGTCCAGCGCCTGCCGGGCGCGCTGCCAATCGTTGATCGTCAGCAGATGGCCGCCGGGAACGTAACGATCCACCAGTTCGCCGAGATCGTGGGCCGCTAATTCGACGACCGCCAGGATTTCGGGCACGGTCAGATTGCGCAACGGATCGGTCGTTCCAGGGTGATAGAAGGAGGCGAGTTCGCTCGCCATCTCCTGCGCCGTGGTCGTGTAGAAGGAAAAGCTGGTCAGTTTGTCGGCGGGGAGCGCGGCGGCGGAGCGCGCGCGCTCCTCGACGAGCCGCCAGGCTTGCTTGTCGCTCTCGGTCCAGTGATAGGGCGCGGTGAAGTCCGGCGGATGCAGCAGCAACCGTTTGCGCTGCCAGTACCAGCCGAGCGTGTAGCCGAGTCCCATGCACAGCGCCAACGGCCACCAGGCGAAAAAGCCCCAGCGCAGCGTCCACAGATAATACGATCCGAGCGCGGCGAGGAACAAAAACGGCGCCAGGGTCAGCGTGATTACCAGCGCGATACGCCAACGGCTCATCGGGCGGTCTCCCTCCCCAATCAGGGTTTGTTGTTCCAGGCGCGCTCGGCGTCGGCAAGTTGGCGGCGATAGAAGCGGCGCAGCTCCTCCGGCTGCGGCACATGGCCCTGATGAACGGCCTGGTAGTAATAACAAAACGCCTTGCCGAGAGCGAAGGTCGAAGCGCCGGCCAGCGTGCCGGTAGTCACGGAGCCGATAACGGGACCGAAATAAGGGATGTACTTCAGCAGCATCCGCGAGCCTTGCCGAAGAAGCATCCCCAGACCGAGCGTGCCGGCGATGTCCAGGAAATGCTGGGCCGTCAGCGGTTTCTGATACACCTCGGCCAGGTGATAAACCATGCGCGACTGAATGCCGGACAGTAGAACCAGGTCGAGAAGGGGCAACGGCAGCGCCGCGGCGGTGCCGGCGAGACTGCTGTAGGCCACGATGTACGGCAGCGCCTGCTGGAGGTAGAAGTCTTGCAGACCGCGGCTCGCCTCGTCCAGCGACAGCAAGGTTTGCCGGAAGGCGGCCGGCAGCAAATCCAGAAGCACCTGACGAAGTTGCCGGCCGCCGTAATCGGGATCGTTGAAGCCCTCCTCCGCCGGTGTCAGATCGACCACGACGACGCGATCCACCATCCCCTCGAAGCGCCGGCGTTGTTCGGCCAGGCTGCGCGACAGGTCGGCGGGCAGGGCAGGGGGGTCGGCGTTCGCGGCTCCGGCCGCGCCGAAAGGGTAGGGCAGGGGGTGCTGCTGCTGCGGATACGCCTCGTGCAAGCAGGTCAGCACCAGCAGCACGGGGCGAGAAGGCTTCGCTTGCCGGATGGTCCGCAGGTGCCGCAAGACGTTCTCCTGCGCGTGATCGAGCGCTTTCACCGTGACGATCAGCACGTGGGCCACATCGTTGAAGCGAGCGAGATCCTCGGCGGGATCGTAGCCCGGCTCATCCAGTCCGCGCGTATCGAGGAAGGTGAGCAGAGGGGCTTCGCGGAGGGGGAATTGATACTGCCGCGAGAAGCGCGTGCAGGGTTGAAAGCCCTTGCCGATCTCCGCGGCCTCGGCCCCGGTGAGGTACTTGATGAGCGAGGTCTTGCCGCTCTGCGTTTTGCCGAACAGCCAAAAGACGGGGACGGGCAATCGCTGCCGCAGGCGTTCGAGATGTTCCTGCAAGCGAGCCTCGCGGGCCGACGCGGAGAACAGACCTTTGACCCGATCGAACATGATGGCCATCCCCGGAGCTTGCGAACTTGTCCGGCTGGGCGAGCGCGCGAAACCGCGTCGTCGGCGCGGCCGCGGCTGTCCCCGCACTTTATTGTAAGGCGGCAATCTGGGTGAGGAGGAAGTGAACCTTGCCGCTTGTTTCGGCGCAGGCTGTCTTGACGCGGACAGGGAAATGGGCTATGTCCGCGACAGGCTGGGGGGAAAATCCGTCGGTAAGCGCCGATGGACGGCTCGATCCGGTACAAGGGGAAAGGGCATGGCCGACTCATACTCCAGTAAATTGCAGATATGGGAGGGCTGGATGCCGCCGCTGGTCAAGGGACCGGCCCCGCCGCTGGGCGAGCGCGGCCTCGCTCGGAGCTACCGCGTCGAAGTCGCCGACCGCCTTTATGCCGGCGAAAGCCTGCAAGCCAATGGACGCGGCGGAGAAGGGATCGAGCCGTTTACCTTGCAGTGGTATCTGGACATCGAGAACTCGCGGCACAGCCGGCACGGGCGCTGGATCCCACGTTCGCTGGAGTTCACCAAACACGCCGGCGAGACGCTCCTGGGCCTGGGCAACGGACTGGGGACCGATTGGGTCCAGTACGCTCGGCACGGCGCCGCCGTAATCGCTTGCTGTCCTTCCGCCGAGCACCTCACCCTGATTCAGCGCAACTTCGCGCTGCGCGGCCTGCACGGTGTCTTTCTGCACGCGCATCCCCATGCGATCCCCCTCGAATCGGCCTCCATCGACGTGGTGTGCGCGACCAATTTGTTGCAGGACATCCCCGATCCGCCCGCCGTCATCGAGGAAATCTATCGTGTGCTGAAGCCGGGAGGGAAAGTCCTGGCCGTCACGCCGGCCCGTTTCGACATCGACTATTGGCGGACCCTTTGTCTGCCCTGGACGGCCTGGTTTCCCACGCGGCCGGCGGTAAAAGCGGAGGGGGCTTCCTTCAGCGGTCGCGGTCTTCGTCAACTCTTCAGCCGATTTGTCGAAGGGCACGTCTCGAAGCGCCATCTGCGTCGCTCGGAAGTTCCTCACCTGTGGCGTTGGCTGCCTCATCCGCTGCTGGAACGTCTGCTCGGCCGACTGCTGATCGTCAAGGCGTTCAAGCCGCTGAGTGCGGCCATCCCCGCGCCGGTCGCGGCATGATGTCAGGCGGGAAATACAACAGGCCCACGAACCGGGGTTCGTGGGCCTGTTGCGTTTGATAAAGTCGAGGTAGTGGCTCCCAGCGCGAGGCGGCGGCTCAACGCGAGCGCCGCCCAGCCACTACCTCGATGGCTCAAAGTCGAGTGCCTATCCGTAACAAACCTAGCCGACGCGGGCGCGCCTCGCAAGGACACCGAAGTGCCGGCCGGCGCTTTTTCGACCGTCGAAGTTCCGGCCGTGACGGCTGCACAGTTTGGCGCGGCGGGACACAAGGACAGAAGCCCGGCGACTTGGGAGAACTCGGCATCATGCCTCGTTTCGTTGTGCTGGAACACGACCATCCGATGCGGCATTGGGATCTGATGCTGGAGCACGGCGAGGTTCTGCGTACCTGGCGCCTCGCGGAGCCGCCACGCGCCGGCGAACCGATCCCCGCCACCGCCACGTTCGATCATCGACTCGTTTACCTGGAATACGAAGGCCCCGTCAGCGGCGGTCGCGGCCGCGTCATCCGCTGCGAGTCCGGGACGTTCACATGGCAGGTGCAAAACGTCGATCGAGTCGAGGTTCGTCTGCACGGCGAACGGTTGCGCGGTGTGCTGCTACTGGAGCAGATCGCGGGGGATTGCTGGAGTGCGGAATTCGTCGAGGAGTTAACGGCCGGGTGAAGGGGAGAGGCGGGGCGGAGCGATCACTCGGTCACAAGTCGTAGATTGGCGAGCGGGTCGGCGAGGAACGCCCGCAGCGATGCGGGATCCTTGGTGTGCCCCTCGATGTGAATCGCGCCTTGCTCTAATTTGATTCGTTTCAGTTCCAGCGTCGGATGCGGCTGTTCGTTCTGAAACCGAATCAGCGCCACCGGACAGCCGTCGTCGCGATACCAGTCGATGCCGACTCCGTACTCCTGGCACTTCTCATTGATGCTTTCCAGCAGCGACTGCGCCGAGATCGGCAGCGCGCCGGCGTGAAAGCCCACAAGTTTGAGGGCGACCACATTCGGCTCGCTCTTGACCAGCCACAAACGCAGATCGACCGAAACGATGGTGCTCCACAAACCGCTGCCGTAGCGGAAGGCGATGCGGATCTTGTCCGCTTCGATGGCGATGCGCGGCTGCTTGATGCCTTCGGGCAGCAGCGACTTGTCGAGATTGCTCGACACGAAGTGCTCGGCCAAATAACTGTTGATTTGCTCGTCCGTGAATCGATGGCTCCACGGCTGTTCGTCCTGGCTGGCGACGGAATTGTAGAGTTGCATCAGTTCGCGCCAGCAGTTTTCGGAGAGCTTGTGCCGTTCCTCGCCGGGTGGCACGGCGGCTTGCAGATAGATGCGCGGCTCGTAGCGAACCAGCGTCCACAAGGTCGCGCCGACGGCGCCGGTCAGGCAGAGGAAGATGGCGATGGCCAGGAGAACAGATCGACGGCTCATCCGTGGGCCTCGTGGCGAGCGAAGAGATCAACGCCCCGCGAGCGGAGCGACTCGCGATCGGGGATAATCGTTTCCCGCCGAAAGATCAACGCCGACATCCGAACGGCACAACCGAGCGCCGTTGATCGCACAGGCGGGGCAGGGGAGGGGGGATAGCGAAGGATGAAGGATGAAGGAGGAAGGATGAAAAAGACCTGTCTGATTCATCCTTCCTCCTTCATCCTTTCGAGGTGAGACGGGCGAGCAGCCGGGTCATCAATGCCATGACCGCGCGCGCCTGCGTCTCGGTGAGGACAAGCGGCGGCGCGATGCGGAGAACCTTTCGAGCGAGCGGTCCCATCAGGTGTATTCCGTCGCCGTTGGCCTCGTCGCCCTGATAGCAGGCCAGCACCGCGGCGTTGGCCCACTCGCTGGCCGTGCGGCCGGCGTGGTCGCGGAACTCGACGCCCCAAACCATGCCGCCCTTTTCGCCGCGGACTCGGGCAACGATCGGGAGTTCCTTCAGACGCAAAAGCCCCTCTTCGATAATGGCCGAACTGCGCCGGGTGTGGGCCAGGACATCGCCGGCGGCGAACTCCTCAAGGGTGGCCAGCACGGCGGCGCAGCACAGCGGGTTGGCGCTCCAGGTGTCGGAGCCTTCGCCGTAGTCCAGGCTGGCCAGTACATCCGTGCGTCCCACGGCGGCGGCGACCGGCACGCCGTTGCCCAGTCCCTTGCCGAGCACGACAATGTCCGGCTCCAGGCCATAGGTTTCGTAGGCAAACAGATCGCCGGTGCGACCGAAGTTGGACTGCACCTCGTCGAGGATGAAGACCAGATCGTGCTCGCCGCAGAAC
This sequence comes from Gemmataceae bacterium, assembly GCA_036557825.1. GTDB lineage: Bacteria > Planctomycetota > Planctomycetia > Gemmatales > Gemmataceae > JAJPHU01. The sequence goes on along the minus strand of DATBGU010000391.1, from coordinate 3,265 downwards.
GTCTGCAACATTTGCAGGTACGCCGCGGGAGGGTGATAGGAACCGCCACCGCCCAGGTAAGGCTCCGTGATGAGGACGCTCAATCGCCGGCCGAACTGATGGACGAGCGCATCGAGTTCACGGCGATAGGCGGCGGGATCGAACGGCTGACCGCGCTGACTGACATCGGCGCACTCGGCCATCGGGAAGCCGACGAAGCGCACGCGCGGATCGCGGTCGTGATCAGTCTCGCAGCCGGTGACGGCGCCCGCCAGCCCTTTCTTGCCGTGAAACCCATAGCGCGTGGCCACGATCATGTCGCGCGTTCGGTCGCGCCCCAGGCTCGCCCACAGCGCCTTCTGGATCGCCTCGGAGCCGGAGGCCGCCCACAGAACTTGTTGCAATCGCCGTCCACCCGGCCGGCCTTGCAGCACCTCGATGACCCGTTGTGTCGCGTCGATCTCCACCGGCGTGACGGCGTTGTACGCGGTCATCGGCAGGGCAGGGAAGTAGTCGCCACCGGTGCCGTTCTCCTCTGCGCCGGAGAGCGCGGCCGCCGGCCAGTTCATGTGCTGGACGAAGCGGCGCATCCACGCCTGTGGATTGTGGCCCAGGTTGGCGACGAGGACGCCGGAAGTGAAGTCGAACAGCCGGCGTCCCTCCGGCGTCCAGTGAAACACGCCGGCGCTGCGGGCCAGGACGGCCTGCGTCGGCGTGTAGGTCCGCAAGGCCCGCGGTTCGTGCCGGACGAGGCGATCGCGAACGGCGTTGGAAGTCGTCTCGTGCGGATGGTGGATCGAGTCCGTCATGGGATCTCCCGGAAGGCGGGCGTCACAATCGCCGCATATATTTCGCCGGCACCAGGTCGGTCAACCAGACGCCGTTGACCGAGCAGTAGAAAACGAACCCATCGCGGCACATGGCGGCGGCATCGACGACCAGAACGACCGGCCGGCCGCGGCGTTTGCCGACCGTCTCGGCGGTGGCGGGCGTCGCCGAGAGATGGACGTGATGGCGGGCCATTCGCTTCAGCCCGTCGCGCAGAATCGCGTCCACGCTGCCGGCCGGGGTTCCATGATACAGGATGTCGGGAGGAGGGACAGCTTCGAGTTGCAGATCGACCGGCGTGCTATGGCCCTGATTGGCCCGGATGCGCGTTTTGGAGGGGTCGAAGGAGAAGCGCTGCTTGTCATTTTTCGTCACCACTTCGTCCAGCTCGGCTGGCGTGAGGGGGAAGCGCGCCGCGGCACAGGCGGCGAGCAGGTCGTCCACCCGCACCCATCCGCCGGGTTCGAGTTGCAGTCCCAGGCGTTCGGGTTCGTGCCGCAGATGCTTGCTGAGATACTTGCTGATATGCACCAGTCGTTTGGGGTCCATGACACTTTCCAGACCGGGAACCTCGACCTCTCGTCCACGCTCGTGGACTTCGGAGATGTCTTATCGGAATGGACACCGCCGGCAGAGGAGAGTTCGCGGCGAAATCGCGTTCGGCGGTGCAGGTAGCGCGAGCCGCCAAGCGTCCAGAGTGGAGTGCTTTTTCCTTGACAAATGTACAGAGTTGTGGATAGTTTAAGGGGAGTGGTGCCAGGACGTGAGGCGGTTGTGACAGGTCGCGCACATACGCGATCTATTCAGATGTTCGGCGGTGCATCGATGCGAACCTTAAACCGACTGTCGTGTCCTTTTGTACAATCGCCGAAGTAGTAGGCCGATAGCCGGGGTTAGGCGACGAAACAACTCTACTTTTGGAGAAAGATTGATGTCTCTGCCCGATAGCTACGTCCTGAAACCGGGTTCTATTCCCGCTTACTTCGACGCAATTCTTGACGCTCAGGCACCCGAACGGTTCTCAATCAAGTTCCTTGAAACCCTAGGTTTTACAAGTACAAATGATCGCCTTCTTGTCGGTCTGCTGAAGGAACTGAGGTTCCTGAATGCCGATGGCGCACCTCAGCAGGGGTACTATGAGTTTCTTGACCGATCCCGGTCCAAGCAGGTTCTAGCAGAAGCTATCCGCGAAGCTTTTTCAGATCTATTTGCAATCAACACGAAGGCCCATGAACTAAATAAGGATAATGTAAAGAACAAACTCCGCACCCTTTATGCTGGCAAGAAATCCGACGAGTTGCTGGATCGCATTGCCCGAACTTTTACAGCTCTTTGCGAATATGCGGACTTTTCAACACCGGCGCAGCCTTCGGAAACGAGCAAGACAGCGCTAACGCAGAGTGTCGTGAAAAAGCCAATTCACCATGAAGAAGCTTCACCAACGACACATCTTCCTGTACGAAAGAGCGTAGAACTTAATCTCGGTTCACTTCAGTATCACATCAATATTGTTTTACCTGAAAGCCGAGACCAGGCGGTCTATGATGCGATCTTCAAGAGTTTGAAGGAACATCTGAGTTAAAGCCCATGAACGAACTCTATTCTTTCGTTTGCCGTGGACTACTTGCCGAAGCGAGCCTCGATAAGGTTGGCCGGCAAAAGCGCCGCCATTTTGGCCCAGAAAAGGCTTCGCAAGTACGTCAGTCTCTTTCGTTTGATTTGCTAGACGCCGATATGCTTGCCGACGCGCAACGCATGTCGATTGTGTATACTGCGATACACGCCTTTGAGAACATGGTGAGGAAATTCGTCATCAAAGCAATGGCTGAGGTAGAAGGAGATGCTTGGTGGACGAAAGTTCCAGACCGGATTCAGAAGTCTGTAAAATCTCGTATGGAAGCGGATGCAAAGTTCCGTTGGCACGGAGCGCGAGGTGGCACAGAGATCAACTACTGTGATTTCGGCGATTTGTCGTCGATTATTGTGACCAATTGGAAGGTATTTGAGCCCGTGGTCGCTGAGATGGAGTGGGCAAAGACTGTCCTGAATGCCCTTGAGAAATCTCGCAATATAGTTATGCATGGTGGTGTGTTGGCTAAGGAAGATATTGAACGGGTCGGAATGAATATCAGAGATTGGATTCGTCAAATAGGTTGATAAAACAACCACACTGAACCGGACATTATAGCAGAACTGCTGGTGACGGATCTGCTTCGGATGATAGCATGCAATCCGTCACACAAAAGGAGATAAGAATGGTAATCACTTTGGGACCGGAACTGGAGGCTGCCTTGAAGGCGGCGACGAAAAGAGGGTCGGACTGAATGGCATTCGGTTAAGCGTAGGTTCTTTTGCAACTTGAGTTTCGGTCAATCTTGGCAAGGTGGCGGCCTCCTGCGATGATGGAGTTGTTCACCCACCATCACCACCAGGAGGCCGCCATGCTCAGTATGTCGCA
>DATBGU010000390.1:0-11678 GCA_036557825.1 Gemmataceae bacterium | reverse complement strand
TATGTCCTGAAGTATTAGTCTCGGCGATCTGCTGGCGGCGGCTCAGGATGGTGAGGCCACCGGCTCTCGCTTTCTTCGTGCGAGCAGTCGGTCTATCGAAAAAGGGCCTGCGCCTCCCAGGATCAGCGCGAGCAGGCCGGCGATATACAGAAGATTGACCTCGTATCCGGGCGGGCCGAATTGCGGTCCGTCGGCCGTCAACCCGATGGTGTTGATGGCGCTGAAGCCGTAACGCAGATGGACCGTGAACAGCGCCACGAGCATCATGACGATCAGCGGAACGCTTACGGCCGCGACGAACGCACCTGCGAGGATCGCCAGGCCGCCGAGTACCTCGATGAGTATGGACACCCAGGCCGTCGCCTCCGGCAGCGGCGCACCGATCTGTTCCAGCAGCTTGGCGAACCCCGCCGGCCCCCGACTGAGCTTGGCCCACCCGTGAGCCATGAAGCCGTATCCGATCACGAGGCGGAGCGGCAGCGGTGCCCATTGTCGCCAAAGCGCTTCATTTGGCAGTTTGAACATGTTGACCTCGAATTTCATTCTGCCGATCCAGAGTAGCACGACCACCAGCTCTAGCGGCAGACATGCGTGCCGCTCCTCTTCTGTCGATTACCCATCATGTGATCCTATCTGCTGATTTGGACTTGGGGCCCTCGCGGAGACATGCCGGCCAAGGAAGTCTCGCATAAGCCGAGCGATCAGGTCCCCGTCGCTTTCCAGCGCAAAGTGCCCGGCGTCGAGCAGGTGGAACTCTAGCGTCTCGAGGTCGCGCTTGTAAGGCTCGGCCCCAGCCACGGGGAAGATCTGGTCGTTCCTACCCCACACAATCAGCATTGGCGGCTGGTACTTTCGAAAGTATTCCTGCCACTGCGGATAGAGCGGTGGATTACTACCGTAGCTCAGGAACAGGTCGAGTTGGATATCGTCGTTGCCCTGGCGATCCAGCAAATACTGGTCCGTGGTCCGGCCGTCCGGCGAGACGAACTCGGGATGCGGGACACCGTGCGTGTACTGCCAGCGGGTGGCCTCGACGTTGAGAAAAGCCCGCAGGGCATTCCGCTTCTCCGGGTTGGTCGGCTCCTGCCAGTACGCCTTGAGTGGCTTCCAGAAGTCGTTGTCCAGTCCCTCATCGTAGGCGTTGCCGTTTTGCACCACGATAGCCGTGATGCGGTCCGGGTGGCGCGACGCAAGCCGGTAGCCGACCGGCGCGCCGTAATCTTGCACGTACAGGGCGTACTTCGACAGGCCGAGTATCGCGGTGAACTCCTCGACGACCGCGGCGAGGTTGTCGAAGGTGTAAGCGAACTCGTCCCGTGGCGGCATCGAACTGTGGCCGAAGCCGGGGTAGTCGGGGACAAGCACGCGGAAGCGGTCGGCGAGGGCTGGGATCAGGTTGCGGAACATCTGCGAACTGGTCGGGAAGCCGTGCAGCAGCACCGCCGGCGCCTCCTTCGGCCCGCCCTCACGGTAGAAGATGTCCAGGTCACGGACCTTGACGGTCCGGTGGGCCACTTTCGTCGTCTGGGTCATGGGATCTCTCGGGTCTGGGTTGGGGTTCCGTAGGCGTCATTGTCATTACCATGCGGAATTGCCTGGTGCGTCCGGCCAGATCAGGACCGCCAGAGTTTGATCATCTTGGCGGCGAGCGCCGGCAGGTCCGGGGCGACGACATTCGGCTGCGGCAGTCCGGGCACGAGCAGCGGCGCGTTGCCAGGCCGGGTGATCAGGCCGGCAGCGAGACCGGCGCTCTGTGCTCCGATCGTGTCCCAGACGTGCGCCGCGACCATGCAACAGGCGGAGGGGGGCACCTCCAGTTCCTGAGCCACCATGTGGTAGAGAACCTGCGCGGGCTTGTAAGCGCGGGCTGTCTCAATGCTGAACTGCCGCTCGAAACAGTCGGCCAGTCCGGCGTTCTCCAGCGGGGTCTTGCCGCCCTTGTTCGGCGGCGAGTTCGTCAGGGTCACCATCCGGAAGCCCGCGTCCTTCAGCTGCTGCAGGCCCGTCTTCACGTCCGCGTGGGCGGGCATGGTCAACAGGCCATCCTTCAGCGCCTCGACGTCAACCGGCTTGACTTTGATCCCGTGGATGGCGCCGACCATCTCGAACAGTCCTTGTCCCAGCGAGAAAAAGTCCTTGTAGAGGCCGGACAGGGTGAGCGTCATCGAGTACATAATCAGGTGCCCGAACCACTCCCGTAGGACGCGCTCGTCGCCGAACACGCGCTGGAAGAGCGGGTTCATCGACTCGAAGTCGAGCAGCGTCTCGTTCACATCGAAGATCAGGACCGCAGGCTTCCCCCCGATCCATTGTGCATTGGTTCGGCGATCCACAGGATTTGAACGCAATTCTTCGTGTTTTGGGGCTACGGTCATCCCTACCTCCGTCTCGGTTTCGCCGTGAAGACCGGCATGCGGTTCGTGATCCTACCGGACAGCGATACAATCCAGTTCAAAATCAGAAAGCCCCGGCCAGGCGCGGACACAAACAATAATCTGGGCAGGCAGGTCTTTGGGGAAGTAGCGGCCGTAGACGAGAGCGGCGCGACGCGATCGCCGAGGGCCTGGAGTGCAGCCCCTCGACGGTCGCCCAGATCCGTAAGCGCTTCGCCCACCACCGGCTGGAGATCGCCGTTCACCCGAATCACCCGCTCTAGGTGCCGTTCGGTGCGGAGCCGGTGGCAGTCGAGGGCCCTCACTCCGCTGGCCGCATCGGTGTGATCCGGTGGCGAATATCTGGACGACCGCTCACAGGACCACGACCATTTTCCCTTTGGCCTCATTGGATTCCATGACGCGGTGCGCTTCCTGGATGTCCTCGAAGCGGAACACGCGCGACGGCTTCGCCTTGTAACGGCCTGCCTCCACGTCGGCCGCGATCGCCTGGAGCGGCACGTCCGACAGAGGGAAGCCCGGCTTGCCGAACACGAAGCTGGCGAAGAAGGTCAGGTAGACGCCGCTCGCCATCTGCAGCAGCGGATTGAAGTCGGCGATCGGCGCCAGGCCGCCCAGCCACCCGGCCAGGCAAGCGCGGCCACCCCGGCGCAGCATGTCCAGGGAATCGAGGATGGTGCTGTTGCCGACCAGGTCGAGCACGGCGTCGATCTTCCCAGCCTCGGCGATCCGTTGGGAAAGGTCCGGCACCTCGACCTCTCCCCGGACAGCGCCGAGCGCCTCGACCATCGGGAAGCGGTCCCGGCTACGTGTGGTGGCGATGACCTTGGCCCCGGCGTTGACCGCCATGTTGAGGGCCGCCTGGCCGAAGGACGAGGTCGCCCCCCGGATGACCAGCGTCTGGCCCGGAGTGATCTCCAGGTTGCGGAACAGGCACGTCCAGGCCGTGGCGTAAGTCTCCGGGATCGCGGCTAGGTCGGCCCAGGAAAGGCCCGACTCGATGGCCGCCACGTTGGTGACGGGGGCGCGGGTGTACTCGGCCTAGCTGCCGTTGATCGTCCGGCCCAGCCCGCCCATCAACGCCGCCACCTTGGTCCCGGCAGCGAACTCACCACCGGGGCAAGACTTGACGACGCCGACACACTCGATGCCGCTAACGTCGGCGATCTCGGCCCACTCCCCCTTTCGCATGTGCAACTCGGCGTGATTGAGGCCGAACGCCTTGACCTCGATCACTGCATGACCGGCTTTCGGTTCAGGCTCCGGAATCTCCCGGATGACCAGCACTTCCGGCCCGCCGAACCCCGTCCTCATAATCGCTCGCATGAGATGCCCTCCTGCGGTCCTGCCTGAGCAGTGGCCGTCGTTGTGAAGTAACCTCTAAAGCAACAATATGCAGGTTATTCCGGCGAGACAACCCCCTTAGAGGCTTTTTTCCGGTTACAATAAACTGTCGCCTTTGACCGCGAGAGTACCCATGACCTCCAACAGACCGCCCGCTTTCTTCGTCGGCGAGCACACGGCGCTCGACTTCCTCAACACCATCGCCACCCCGCGGGACGCCCCCGTCGAGTGGCTCGCCGACGGGAATGATCTGATCGATTGGCTACAGCTGGCGAAATTGATCGAAGCCGCGGATGCGGCAAGGATCAGAGAGTCGGGGAGCGCCGCGCTCGATGAGATCGTCCAACGGGCCCGTGGGTTTCGGGACTGGCTGCGCGGGTTCGTCACCCGCCACATGGGCAAGCCGCTCCGCGCGACAGCCGGAATTGCCCCACTCAATGATTTACTCGCCGAGGACAGCAGCTTCCAGCAGGTAGAGGCCGTAGGTGGTCGTCTGCTCTCAAGACGGGTCTACCGCTGGGAGAGCCCGGAGGAGCTGCTCCAGCCGGTCGCTGCGGCGGCGGCGGACCTGATCTGCCATCAGGATTTCCGGCTGATCCGGTCGTGCGCGGGTTCGGCCTGCACGCTGCTATTCCTCGACCGCACGAAGGCTCACGCCCGGCGCTGGTGCAACATGGCAGTGTGCGGCAACCGTGCGAAGGCGGCGGCGCACCGGGCCAGGAGGGCGCGGAATGAAGAAAAAGGGGCGTGACACTTGTCAGCAGTCGGTTGCATTGCGCTGTTAGGTCTAATCGCCCGAGGGTCTCGGATCGATGCGCGTAAAGACCGGAAGTGAGCCGGTCGCGGCCAAGCGGACCTCGTCGTACCACATCCTATCCTGATCGAGGGCCAGCCCGGCAGGGGACCTCTACAGGGCGACCCGCTATCCGCGCAGGAACACAAGGGTCACTACAACGAACAGCGGCCCCAGCACGGCCGCGCTGTAGCCGAGGTAGGCGAAGAAGCCCGGCATCTTCACACCCGACTGCTCGGCGATGCTGCGGACCATGAAGTTCGGCCCGTTGCCGATGTAGGTGTTCGCCCCCATCAGCACCGCCCCCAACGACACCGCTCGCAACAATGCCACCGGGATCGTCCCGTCCACTGCCTGCACCCCGTGCAGTGCCGGCCCGTGCTCGACGCCGAAGACGCCCGCCGTTTCGAAAAAGACGGCGTAGGTCGGCGCGTTGTCCAGGAAGCTCGACACGAGCCCGGTCGCCCAGAAGAACTCCCAGGGCCGGCTCAGCCCCAGCTCGCCGCCGCGCTCCTTGAGGATCTCCATCGGCACCTGCATGCACACGAAGATGCCAACGAACAGGCACGCCACCTCGCCGATGGCGGTGAAGTTGAACCCGTTGGCCGCACGCACACCCTTCGGCGTCGTCAGCCAGCTCAGCGCCGCCAGCCCCAGCAGCACCCCCTCGCGGAGAAACGGCGGCACCGTCCAGTGGCTGCCCGGTAGCCGCTGCCCGCCGACCAGCACGGCCACCGCCAACACGACGCTGGCCAGCCACGCCAGGTTGATTGCCCCGTGTAGCGTCAGTCGCGGCTGCGTAGGGTCCGCTCGCGACACCGCGGCCTCTCGACCCCAAGCCCTGCGGTCCAGGATGTAATAGGTGGCTAGCAGAGCCATGTTGCAAGTGAGCCATACCGGCCAGAGGGTAAACGTCCACGCGAAGGGCACGCCGCGCAGGTAGCCGAGGAACAGGGGCGGGTCGCCCAAAGGCGTCAGGCATCCGCCGACGTTGCTCGCCACGAAGATGAAGAAGACCACGGTGTGGATGACATGCCGTCGGGGTCGGTTGATCTCCAGCAGCGGCCGGATCAGCAGCATCGACCCCGCCGTCGTGCCGATGAAGCTGGCCAGCGCGGCACCCAGTGCCAGCACCGCCGTGTTGACAGCTGGTGTCGGGGCGGCGCTGGTCCTCACCTGGACACCGCCGCTGATGACGTAGAGGCTGAACAGCAACACGACGAACGGCACGTAATCTGTCAGCAGGGCGTGCTGGAGCATCAAGCCCAGCGTGGGCCAGCCGGGCTCGCTGACGTGCTTGTGCCCCAGGGCGTCACTGTGCAACATGCCGAACGGGCGGAAGAGATAGAAGCCGGCAGTGACGAGGGCCAGCGTGACTGCCACGGTCAGCTTGGCCCAGTTGCTCTCCCACCAGTGGTGGGTGTGCGGCAGCAGCGGCAGCAAGGCGATGCACAACAGCATCGCCACGAAGGGAGACACCCAGACCAGTGGCGGCAACCGCGCCTCCTTGGGCGCGATGCCCTCCGGCCCTGCCGCAATACCCGAGGGAGCGAAGACTGCCAGGGCCGCCAGCGACAGGAGCGGCAGAAGCGCGCCCGGCCTGCGGCGGCCAGGAAGGGCGGAGGGGGGAAAGCTGCTCTGTTCGGCCATGATTCGGGGGTGCTCCGCCAAGAGGAGATCAGAGTTTGTCGGCTGCAAAGGCGTCCCAGCGTGGCCGACAACCGACCACCCTCCCAGGAGGATGTTATCGTGGACCGCCGGCCTGTCGAGCGTACCGTCCACCGGATGAGCCCGTTCTGAGCGCGTCGCTGCACCCGGACAGCACAAACGCCGCGCGAGTCTTCGTAAGGCTCCAGACCTGGTCAAATACCGCTTTAATTCGCTTCGGTCTAATTGACCGCGGTCTTTCGGACCGGAGCACCCTGTCGGCCGATGGGGCTGGCCGAGTGCCCCATACTCCGGGTGTTCTTCTACGGCGTCGTCCGCAACATAGATTCGCCGTCGGCCCATTCTCTCCGCGTTTTCAGAATAAACTTGACCCATTCTGGAATGCCTGGAGATCGGCGCGGAGTAATTGACCACATCGGCATTCTCTGACGTTCATTGATATGCAGGGCAAGGCGACCAGGCCGACCTAGCGCAGCATCGCGGCGCTGCGAAACAGGGCCGGCAGGCAGGCGGGCAGCGAACAGACGTAGAAGACGGGAGTGGACATGCTGGAATCTCAAAGGCGCAATCATACAAACGCCTTTAGATGCCAGGACAAGGGTCTGACCTCGCCTTTTTTTCTTTCGGAGACGTCCGATGTCCGGCAAGGTACAGAAGATCGACCTCGTTTCCCAGGCCTTTGCCCGAGACCCGTTCCCGACCTACGCCAGCTTGCGCGAGGCAGGCCCGGTGTTCCAGACAAGGGTGCCGTTGCTGGGCAAGACCTGGGTGGCAACGACCTACCAGGCGGCCAGCGAGGTCCTGAAAGACGATGCGACCTTTGTCATGGAGGCGAAGAAGGTAGGAAAAACCCTCTTCAGCGGAATCTTCCGGTTGCTGCCGCGCATTTTGCGGGTGTTCTCCGAAAACATGCTGCGGCACGACAACCCGGACCACCGCCGCCTGCGCCGCCTGGTCGAGCAGGCCTTTAGCCGGCACAGCGTCGAGAACATGCGCGGCCGCATCGGCGACCTCTGTGATGGCCTCCTCGATGGCCTGGCCGGCAGGGAAACGGTGGATCTGCTGGAAGAGTGGGCGCGGCCCTTGCCCGTGGCGGTCATCTGCGAGTTGCTCGGCTTGCCCGAGGACGATCGACGGAAGTTCTCCCGATGGGTCAAGGCGCTTTTGTCTTTCTCTTCTCTGTTTGGCATGCTGCGGGCCTTGCCCAGCATTTTCAGGCTCCAGAAGTATTTCCGGCGGCACTTTGTGCAATGCCGGCAACAGCCGCGCCCCGGATTGATGACCGCTCTGGTCCAGGCCGAGCAGGACGGCGACAAGCTGAGCGAAGACGAGCTATTGGCCATAGCGTTCCTTCTGCTGATTGCCGGCTTCGAGACGACGGTGCATCTGCTCAGCGGAGGCGCCCTGGCCCTGCTGAAGACGCCGGAGCAAAAAGAGCGACTCCTGAACGACTGGTCCCTATTACCGCCGGCGGTGGAGGAGTTGCTTCGTTTCGTCAGCCCAGTCCAGATGTCCGAGCCGCGTTACGTGATCCGGGACGTGGAGTTCCACGGCCAATCACTTCGACGGGGCGACTCCATCGTGGCCTTGCTGGGGACAGCCAACGCCGACCCGGCGCGTTTCCCCAATGCGGAGAAACTGGACCTCCCGCGCAGCCCCAACCCGCACGTCAGTTTCGGCTCGGGCATCCACTTCTGTCTGGGAGCCCAACTCGCCCGGGTCGAAGCCCAGGTCGGCTTCGAGAGACTCTTCACCCGCTATCCGCGGCTGGCCCTCGCCGTGGCCGATTCCGAACTGAGGTATATCGGAAACATGGGCCTGAGAGCGCTGGTGGCGCTGCCGGTCCGCCTGCAGTAGGTTCGGCGCGACCGCTGGCGCGGTGCCCGGCCGGACCTGTCTTTCCCCTCGCCCCACAGGGGTGAGGGGTTGGGTGTGGGGACTGTCTTTGAGCTGAGCTGAGAATACTAGCGCGCGGTCATGAGCACACGCTATGTTTTGCTCCGGGCGCTGGGAACCAGTAGCTCTCCCTACCAAGATGACATTCCCAGCAGGGACACGAGTTTTCTAGAGGGGAGACCCTCCGAGGTAAGTGAATGGCCTGCGTCAGCCAACGGAAGAGCCAGGTGAAGCAGGCCATTCGCATTCGAAAGTGCTCAGCTGTCGGGAACTGGTGGCTTTCTTCGCGGCCTTTGCCATCTCCAACTCTTGCCTCCACTGGGTTGCGTTACAGGCTCTGTGCGGAATGGGACCACAAGCGTGCGAATTTGCTCGCTCGGGCTTGTAGGCATTAGTCTTGATCGCCTCTGTAGAAGCCCACAAAGGCTTTCTGCGAGCCAACAGGTTACTTCTCTGTAACTTGCCGGGCTGGCTCATCCATTGCTTTCACATCCAAACGTCGGCGAGGTTTGCCTCACGAAATCCGTCAGGAGATCGAGGGCGAGATCGAAGGAGGGCACACGCAAGGCAAAGTCGAGGGGTGAGAAAAGTTCGCACCCTTCCTTAAGGCCAGCAGGCAAACTATCCGACGGGGCCTGCATTCGGTTTGTCCATGTTCGCCCGCATCTTGCATAGGAGGGAGAAAATGAATATCCACGACAAGGGACGAGAATTGTTTGAGAAAGAAGCAACCAAGCTGACCGAGGAAATCAAACAATTTAAAGACGTTCTCCGACAAGACGAACAGGAGTTGGAGCAACTCGCTCAGCTCATTCGCAAGGCAGAGAAAGACGGGGAGAATATGGTGCCGCGATGGCTGGACGACAGCCTGGACGAGTTGATAGGGCGGAGCGGCCCGCTGCCGGTGGCGGAGGCCTGCGAAGTCATCCGGCAGGCGGCGCTGGGGCTGGCGCACCTCCACGATCACGGCATCGTCCACCGCGACATCAAGCCATCCAACCTGATGCTTACTCCCGCCGGGCGGATGCGGCGGTCCAGATCGTACAGGCCCAGTGGATTGATGGGATCCTTGCTCCAGGGGTCTCGTCCTTTTTTGCACCGACTTTCAGTCCGGCAAAGGGAACAGCTTGTGCAGCGCCTCCACCAGCGTGTAGCCGCCAGCGGCGCCGGCGTGGATTTCCTCGGTGAGGGCGCGGATCGGCGCGTGCAGGAACTGGTTCTGGAAGCGCCAGAACGCCTTCTCGGTCGCCGCGCAGTCAGCGTCGGACAGCTTGCCCCTGAGTCGGGATAGCAAGTGTTTGACCGCCTCCTGCCGCCTCGTCTCACACCAGCGGGTGAGCTGCTCGATCACCGGGCCGTTTCTCCGCCTCGCCCATTCCTTCATGAACCGCTGCGTCTCCTGCTCGACGATCTGTTCCGCCGCCCGGACGTGCGCGCGGCGGCCGGCCAGCGTCGCCTCGCGCATCCCCTTCAGGTCGTCGATGTTGAGCATGAAGGTCTGGCTACCGTCGTGGACGCCCGGGTCGAAGTCGCGCGGCACGGCGATGTCGAGAATCGCCACCGGCCCGCCCGTCCGCCGCGACGCGACGCGCGCGTACCGGTCGCGCGTGACGATCGGCTCGGACGCCCCGGTCGTGCTCAGAATGATGTCCGCCCGGGCCAGTGCCTCGTCGAGCCGCTCCCATGGCACCGCCTCGCCCCCGCAGCGGGCCGCGACCGCGCGGGCCTTGTCCAGGCTGCGGTTGGTCACCAGGATGCGCTTCGGCCGCAAGGTCATCAAGTGGCGGAGGGTCAGCTCGCCCATCTTGCCGGCGCCGATGACGAGCACGGTCTTGTCGCCGAAGTGATCGAACACCTCCCGGACGTACTCGACCGCGGCGCTGGAGACGCTGACGTGGCCCTGGCTGATGCCCGTCTCGGCCCGGACGCGCTTCGCCATCCGCCGGGCGTGCGGGAACAGGGCGTTGAGGAGCGGGCCCGTGGCTCCCCGGGCCTGGGCGCGCTCGTAAGCCCTCTTGACCTGGCCGGCGATCTGGCCCTCGCCGATGACCAGGCTGTCCAGGCTGGCGGCGACGCGGAACAGGTGCCTCACGGCGTCCTGGTGGTGCTGCGCATAGAGGTGGGGGCGGATCTCGTCGGCCGGCAGGCCGTGGAACTCCGCCAGGAAGTCGGTGAGGCCCTCGCAGTCCTCCCTGCCTTCACCGGGGTAGGCGAGGTACAGCTCGACGCGGTTGCAGGTGCTGAGCAGGACCGCCTCCCAGCCGGGGCGGGCCGAGAGCAGGTCGAGGGCCCGGTCGATCTGCTCGTCCGTGAACGCGAGCCGCTCGCGGACCTCGACGGGGGTAGTACGGTAACTGCAACCCAAGGTCAGTACGTTCATCGCGCTCGGAACCTCTGTTCCTCCCACGGATCGCCGCGCATGTGATAGCCCCCGTGCTCCCATTCCTCCCAGAAACCGGGCCGGTCCTTGTCCATCAACTCGATGCCGCGGACCCACTTGGCGCTTTTCCAGGCATAAAGTCGCGGCACCACCAGGCGCAGCGGATAGCCGTGGTCTGGCTCCAAGGGCTGGCCGTTGTGCTTCCAGGCAAAGAGGCAATCCTGGCCGAGGAAGTCGTCCAGCGGCAAATTGGTCGTGAACCCTTGCTCGCAGTGGACCATGACGTGCGTCGCTTCCGGCAACACCTTCACCCTGCTGAGCACCGTTCGCGTCGAGACGCCTTCCCAGACGTTACCCAGCTTGCTCCAGCGGGTGACACAGTGCATGTCGGCCAGTACCTCGACGCGCGGCAGAGCAAGGAACTCGTGATAATTGCACTGCCACGGCGCTTCGACAAGGCCCCAGATACGGAACGTCCACCGGGCGCGCCAGTCTTGGTTTGTCTGGCCCAGGGAATCGAAGTAGGCATAGTCCGGGACACTGCCGGCGTGCAAGACCGGCCACTTGCGGGTCAGAACTTGCCTCGGAGGAAGTCGGTTGTCACGCTGCACGTCGGAGCTGGTGAGGCGAAGCGTGCGCGAGCCGGAAGCGTTAGCGACCTGAGCAACTTCTGATTCAGACTCTTTCATGGAGATTGTCCAGTCCTGGGCAGGAAGACCTCTTACTGGCTGTGCGGCTACCAGCGGCGCACGCGAACGAACTCGTCGCTCGCCTGCGCGCATCACTGTGGGAAAACAGGCGACCGCCCGTCACTTCCCCGCGGCCAGGTCGCGGGCCTTGATCGTCCGGTGGGCCACTTTCGTCGTCTGGATCATGGGATCTCTCGGGTTCGGGTCAGGGGTCAGTAGGTATCTGCAGACGGCGTCAGGGCCGGGCGGGCAACGCGCGGAAAAGCCTGGCGAGCCCTTCCGCCATCGTCGGGTGGACCAGGATCGCATCGCGCAACGCCGTGTAGGGCAGGCCTGCGGTCATCGCTAATTGAACGATCGTCATGACCTCGCCGGCCTCGGGGGCGAACGCGGTGAAGCCCAGGATGCGGTCGCTGTCGGCGGCGACCAGAGTCTTGTAGAAGCCGCGCGATTCGGAGAGCGTCCAGGGGCGTATGAACGCGGCCACGGGTATCTTCGCCAGCCGGTAGGCAATC
>DATBGU010000389.1:0-12902 GCA_036557825.1 Gemmataceae bacterium | reverse complement strand
GGCCGGCGTCAGCCGGCTGTTGCTGGCTGAAACAGCTGGCTGACGCCGGCCGCTCGCCCTCAATTGCGAATGCTGGCGTAATAGGCGATTTCGTGGCCGATGAGCAGAACGTAGGGCGGTTCGGGAATGTCGTACAGCGGGCCGGTCCACGGGTGCAGATAAATCTTGCCGAGGTCGTGGAGATGACGCAGCGCGTCGTGAAACTGGCCGATGCTGTACGGCGGCGTTCGCGCCGGCAGCTGGCGATACAGGTGCGGCAGCGGGCAATCCTCCGTCGCCCCAGCCTTGTGCCAGCGCGCCAACTCGGCCAGCACCGCGTCGTGAAGGGCGGCCGCGGACTTGCTCTTTTCTTCAGCGGGAGCCGGGGGCGTCTCTTGCAGGAAGCCGGAGAACAGCGCTTTCAGATTGCCCACGCCGCGTTCCGCCGCGGCGTCCGGCCGGTAGATGTTTTGCAGGACTTTCTCGACGTTGACCTTCAGCGATTCGATGCTTTGCCGCATCTGCTGGGCGCAGGCGAGCAGCTCGTCGGCCTGCTGTTCGCGCGCCTCCACGGCGCGGACGAAATCTTCCAACACCTGGCGCGGACTGACCTGGCCGAGCAGATACGTCAGTCCCTTGTCGGTGATGGCGCAGAGCGGATGGCCGGCGGCTTTCTTCTTGACCAGCGTGGCTGTGCCGCCGGCGCCATTGTCGGGGGCGGCGGAATCGTCGGCCGCGATCAGGCAGAGGTAGCCTTCTTCCTGGCAGCGCTGGGCGGCCTGCTTACCGGCGGCGTTGGTGGGGAAGAGACCGGGAACGGCCTTGCTGCCGTGCAGGGGCACGCCGGCGGCGGACGCGGCGGCGCGAGTCAGCGCGGTGAGGATCAATTGACTGGATTTGTCGGCCACAATCCCCCTCCTTGGGTTGGCGTGCGGGTTCCTCTCCAAGCCGGCATTATTCCCCAGACGCCAAAATCACGCAAGTCCAGGAAAAACTCCTTTTCCCGCCCATCCGCCTCGGCTAAGATCGCTGCACCCGCCAAACTCTCCGCCTTCTCCAACGTCAAGAAGATGAGATACGCGGAGCAAGAGGGGTTCCGGCCCTGGTTGGCGTATTCGTCCGAACTCATCTGCCCTCCGCGGGAGGGAGATGTTTGGGACAACATAAAGATGCGAAAGGAGAATGGTGTATGCGACGGACGATGAAGTGGAGCGCGTTGCTGCCGGTCTGCCTGACGTTGGTCCTCACGGCCGGCGCGGCGCAGGCTCAAGAAGACAAGCCGGCCGGCGGAGCGATGAAGGCCGGCAAGCACGATGACGCCGTGTACGCGACCCTCAAAGAGGTCATCAATCACGGAGCGAACCTCTACAACACCGGCGATTGGAACGGCTGCTACCGCCTGTGGGAAGGCGCCCTGATGACCGCCAAGCCCATGCTCGCCCACAAGCCCGAATTGCAGAAGGCCATCGACAACGGCATCGCCAACGCCCGTCAAGATCCGCTGCTGTACCGCCGCGCCTGGGTGCTGCGCTCCGTCCTCGATCAGATCCGCGCCGACATCAAGGGGGAGACGCCCGGCGGCAAGGACAAAACCCCCGTCGTGACCCCCGACAAGTCGAAACCCAAGACCCTGTGGGCGCGGCTGGGCGGCGAGCAAGGCGTTACCAAGATCGTCGATGATCTCGCCAACGCCGCCGTCGCCGATCCCAAGGTCGATTTCTTCCGTCACAACAAGTTCAAGCTGGAGCCGGGACAAGTCGCCAAGATGAAGCGCGAACTGGTCGAGCAAGTCAGCCAGCTCACCGGCGGCCCGCTGAAGTACAACGGCCCGGACATGAAGAAGGTCCACAAGGGCATGGGCATCACCAACGAGCAGTTCAACGCCCTCGCCGGCCATCTCAAGGCGGCGCTGGAAAAGAACAAGGTCGCTCCCGACGACGTGGACACGGTCCTCGCCGCGGTCAACACCTACCGCGACGAGATCGTCGAGCCGAAGAAACCGGAAGACAAAAAGCCGGAGGACAAGAAACCGACCGACAAGAAGCCCGAAGACAAGAAACCCGCGGACAAAAAGCCCGAAGACAAGAAGCCGGTGGATAAGAAACCGGAAGACAAGAAACCGACCGATAAGAAGCCGGAGGACAAGAAACCGGCCGCGGCGGCGAATCTCACGGGCAAAGTGACGTTCAAGGGGCAGCCGGCGGCGGGAGTGAAAATCGGCTTGGTGGCAGCGGATGGCAAAGCGGTTAGCGCCACGGTCGCCGAGGATGGCTCCTATCAACTCGCCGTCAAACCTGGAGAGTATGGTGTCACGGTCAGTGGAACCGCGAAGCTGGCTTTACCGGCCGCCTACGCCGACGCCAAGACAACGCCGCTGAAACTCACAGTCGCTGCGGGCAAACAGATCCATGACATCGAACTGAAGTAGGAGTCTGGCAGGCGGAAGGAAATGTCTGTCGTCAACCCAGCGGGCCGCCGAATCTTCGGCGGCCCGCTGGCGTTTATCTCGGCTATCGAGTTGCGCGACGGACGAGTATACTGTTGCCGGCCTGAATCTCCGTCCCCGAAGGAGAAGAGCATGGCGAGCATCAAACCGCGCCATTTGCTTAGTCTGGAGTACGACCGCTACGCGCGCGAGTACCTGCGCCGCCTGCGACCGGAGCACTTCATGGAAGCGTTTGGGCAATCGACCCAGCGAAAAATAACGGTAGAAAGCCTGGACCTGGTCCAGGTTCGCCGGCCCGAGGTGCAGGTCTTCAGCGAGCTGCTGGTGCAGTATCCGCATGGGCGCGAGCCTCGACCGCATCAAGTGGTGCCCGACAACATGGTTGTCCTCCACGACACTCCCCTCAAGGTCGAGGGCAGTTTCGACATACCCGCGCAACCGGCCCGCCCATTCTGGGTGCTGGAATATGTCTCCAAGAACAGCGTGCGCAAGGACTACGACGACAGTTTTTACAAATACGAACAAGAATTGAAGGTGCCGTATTATTTGATTTTCCACCCTGAGGAGCAGGAATTGACGCTCTTCCGGCACACCAAACGTAAATACGTGTCGGTCAAACCGAACGAACACGCCCGCCTCGCTCTCTCCGAACTGCAACTGGAGATGGAATTGCTTGGCGGATGGTGTCGCTTCTGGTACCGGGGCGAACTGTTGCCGTTGCCCGCCGACTTGCTGCGACGCGCCGAAGAAGCCGAACAACGTGCCGATCAAGAGAAACAACGCGCCGATGCCGCGGAGCGTGAGTTGGAATTGCTGCGCGCTCAGCTGAAACAGACTCGCGGCAAATCGAAAAGAGGGTAAGGTTTCCGTTCAGCTATCGCCCAGCAGCAAATCCAGAAGTCGCTCCGACTCATCGGCGACGTGAATCAAACTGCGATGCTCGCGGCGAAGAAAGCCATCCTCCACGGTGCGATCCATCCAGGCCAAGAGCGGATCGAAAAACCCGGCGACGTTGAGCAGGCCAATCGGCTTGTCGTGCAACCGCAGCTGCCGCCAGGTCAAAATCTCGAAGAGTTCGTCGGCGGTGCCGAAGCCGCCCGGAAGGGCGGCGAAGCCGCAAGCGCGCTCGGCCATGAGCGCCTTGCGCTGGTGCATCGTCTCGACGACGTGCAATTCCGTCAGCCGCTCGTGGGCCAATTCGCTCTCGACCATTGAACGCGGGATAACGCCGATCACCGGGCCGCCCGCTTGCAGCACCGCGTCGGCGAGAACACCCATCAATCCGATGTGTCCGCCGCCGTAAACCAGACCCAAGCCACGCGCCGCCAGCGCTTCGCCGAAACGCCGCGCGCTCTCCGCGTACTTCACCGGGCCGCCCTTGCTCGATCCGCAAAACACGCACAGATACTTCATCGCGTCTGTCCCTGGGGTTCGGAAATGGAAGGCGGCGCGGCGGCCGCCCCGGTCGCGGCGGGGAAGTGGATGCGGAACGTCGTGCCCTTGTGCGGCTCCGAGTCGATCTCCAACCGGGCGCGATGGTGTTCGAGAATGGCCACGACGAACGACAACCCTAGTCCCATGCCGGTACTGTGGCCCTCGTAAATGGCGTTGTCGCGCTTGGTCGAGAAGTGCGTTTCGGTGCAGCGGCGGCGCACGTCCTCGGTCATGCCGGCGCCGTTGTCGCACACTTCGAGGAGGATGTCGCGGTCGCGGCGATACGTCCGCAGCACCACGCGCCCTTTCCAGGCTGCGGCGGCGATGAGCGCCTGCCGCCGCTGCGGCGCGTCGAGGTCGTCGCTCTGCCGGGCCACGTCGCGCAGGTGATTGCGCATCTCGAAGGTGGCGTCACGCGAGTTGAACAGCAAATTCTCGATGGCCTGCTGGAGATGCGAGACATCGCCGGTGATCCACAGCGATTCCTCGACACTTGGTTGGGCGGTGCAATGGGCGTTCAGTTCCAGCACCAGCTCCAGCTTCCACTTCTCGCGGGCCAACTCCTTCCAGGTTTGCTCCAGCTCGGCGACCACGGCGTTGAGGTCGAGGACCGTCGCCTCGGTATGGCTGGGATTGCGACGCACCGTGTGCAGGATTTGCTGAAGGCGCTCCGTCACGGTGCCCAGGGTCTGCTGGACCTCGTTGAGCATCAGCTGCCGATCGGCCGACATAACTTCGCCCTCGATGCAGCGCCGTAGCAGATCGTTGGGGCGTACCAGCAGGTTCTTGATATTGTGGGCGTAGGAGCCGGCCATGATGCCGATGCTGACCCACATCTGCGATTTCAGCTCCAGCGCCTGCCGCTCGGCGGCCTGTGTCGCCAGCCGCTGTTCGAGCAGTTGCCGTTCCGTGTCGGCGTGACGGCGCTCCTCTTGCAGCAGCAGACGCTCGGTCTGATCGACCTTGCGCCGGGCCAGATCGCGCTGTCGTTCGCGTTCGCGTTCGCGCCGCTGCACCATCACCATCCACGTCAGCCCCAACACGGTGCCCGCGATGGCGAGGGCGCTAAGCTGGCGCAGCCGTTGATGATGGGCCTGCTCGGTGCGCTGCCGCTTGTTGTAGGCGTGCAGTTGATAGCGCACGTAAACCGTGGCGTGCGGGTGCAGACGATGCTCCAACGTCTGATACTGGCTGCCGTCTGACGGCAGGCCGGAGTCCCAGGTGATCGGCGCGTTCAAGGGAACGCTGCCGTCGCCGACCGAGAGGGAGGCGGCATCGGCCAGATCCGAGTCGTCCATCCGAAAGCGCACTTGCAGCCGATAGATGATCGGGAAGAGGGGCAACTGTCCGGCGTAGCGTTTGGTGGGCGGGACGCCCAGCATATTCAGATGCTCGTGGATTTCATCTTTCTTGACGACGACGGCCTGCGCCGCCAATTGCCGCTCGGTCGCGCGTCGCTCGGCCTCTCTCGGATCGGCCGGCGCCGGTTGGCGTCGCAGTTCGGCATAGTGCCGAACGCGCGCCAGGTAATCCTCGACCATTTCCGGAAGCGACTGCCGGAAGCCGCGCGCCTCTTCGAGCCATTCTTGCAGGGCGGCCTGGTCGTAGCTCTCCTCGCCGTGCAGCCAGGTCCGCAGCGGTTCGCGCAGCGCGATCACGACGAGGATCCACAGCAGAAGCGGCGCGGCCAGGGTGCGCGCGTAACGCCAGAATACCGAGCGCTCCCCCGCGTCCGAAGGATCAATGTCCGCCACGTTCTCCTCCTTCCTTCGACGCATCGCTGTAAGACACGCTCAGCGGCTCGCCGCAGCGCTGCCAGTGCTGCCCGCGTTCGCCGCGCTCCCAGTCGCGCCGCCGCCACTCCCAAACTTCGATGGTCGCTTCGGGGAGAAGACGGTCGTGGAACTCGTTGAAAGTCGGTCGCAGACAGACGACGTGCTCGCCGGTGCCGCTCAGGCGTTGGCCGTCCTTTCCGAACAGCGGGATGCCCTTGGAGCCGAGGACAATTCGCTCATCGAGGAGGCGGGCCTGGCCGAGACGTTGGGCCAGTTCGGCGGCGTTGGCGCAGGGCGGTCCCTCCGGCGGCGCGCCGGCTTGCAGCAGCGCTTCCACGATGTCCGCGTACAGCAGCACGTCCTCGGTTCCGGTAGTGGCCGTGTCGTTGGCGTCGTCCGGCTCCGCCCCGTCGGGACGATCGGTTCGCGGCCGAAAGCCGGCGTCTCGATCGATTGGGTTGCGGTGACAGAAAAACACCAGCGGGAACGGCAAGTCCTGGATGTCCCAGGCGATTTGCCGATCGCGGTAGACGGTGTTGAACGAGATGGCGTCGCCGCTGGCGACGACGAATCGCCCGGCCAGATTGGGGACCGAGCGGACCAGGGCGCGCAGGAAACGGCGCGACGGTTGGGATTGTCCGGTGAGGATCAGCAAGGGGCGTTTCTGCGGCTTTTCCTGGTTCTGGAGCAGATCGAGGAGGTCGCGGGCAACCTTGGCTTCGTAGCGATTGGGCGTGGCATAGCCGCCGACGCTGGAGTCGATCACCTGCGGCGTGGGCGGCACATCCAGGAAGAAGAGGCTGCCCTTGTCGTCGGGATCGAGGGGGTTGAGCGGCAGCCGATCGACGGGCAAGATGCCGTTGCCGAAAGGGTACATCCGCGGCGAAGTATAGCCGGCGAAGTTGCTGAACGCCCAGGCCCAGTAATTCGCCTCCGACTTCGCCATCAGCAGACGTAAGGCATCCCAAAAGGCGCCGACGAGATCGCGCGAGTAGGAATCATCCTCCCACTGCGTCATGTACACGGGGTCGCGGTCGGGGCGCAGGTCCGGCTGCCACCAGAGGAAATCCGTCACGGCCGTGGCCATCTGCCGGTTGGTGAAGCAGAAGCGAAAGGTGCGTCCCGGATAAAGGTGGGTTAGGCGGACGCCGCGTCCGGGAGGAGTCGCCTCGGCGCTGGGCGGCATCGCGGTTTCCTTGCCCTCCGGGGAGGCGACGCGGTGAGCGGTGGCCTGCGTCAGCAGCAACAGAGGGCGATCTTCCTCCGGCAGTTCCCCGGCGTACTGATTGAGGTGCATCGCCAGCTCGCGGGCGTTGTCGCTGGAGCTGCCGCCGACGATCGCCAACGGCGGCGGCCGGCGCTTCAAGAGCGCCTCGATCCAGTCGCGCGTTTTCCAATCGCTGGTCAGCTTGTACCAGCGGAACACGTAGCGCGGCCCCGGCCCGGACCACGACAGCGACACTTCCGGCACGGCCGTCGTCTGCTGCGGAAAGGCGGCGTTGGTGTCCACTTGCAGGCCGGGATGATCGCGCTGCAACCGATCCGCGGTCCGCTTCACCGCCGCGACGAAGCGCTCCCACGAGCCGGCGTTGGTGGCCGCGTACAGCCAGACGATTTCCCGCTCGTCCGCGGCGACCGGCAGCGGCGTCGGCCGGCCCTGTGGCGGCGGGCCTTGGAAAACAACGACGATCGCCCCCACGACGACCGCCGCCGACAGCGCGATCAGAATAGAGGGGCGGAAGAAATGTCTCATCATACCTACAAAGTACCGGGGAGCACCGCGAACGCACAAGAACGAAACGCGCGAGGAGTCCGACGCATGGATAGGACACCGCTCAGCATGGTCATCTTTGGGGCGTCCGGCGACCTGACGTCGCGCAAGCTCATTCCGTCCTTGTACCGCTTGGCCGTCAAGCGACGGCTGCCGGACGAGCTGCGCATCGTCGGCGTGTCGCGCACGCCGTTTCGCGACGAAGCCTATCGCGACAAACTGCGCGACAGCACGCAACACTTCGCCGGCCCCGGTTTCAACGAAGCGAACTGGGACGCCTTCGCCCGCCGGGTGTTCTACGTCGCGGCGGACGCCGCCAAGCCCGGCGGCCTGGAGCCGCTGCACGACTGGTTTCAGCGCAACGAGGGGGCGGCGATGGAACAGGCCCGGCGTCTGTACTATCTCTCGGTCAGCCCGGCGTTGGCGCCGGCGATCGTCCAGCAACTCGGCGCCGCCGGCATGAACCGCGAAGCCAATTCGCAAGGCTGGCGGCGTCTCATCATCGAGAAGCCGTTCGGCCACGACCTCGCCTCCGCTCGCGCGCTCAATCGACTGCTGCGCGATGTGTTCCGCGAGGACCAGCTTTATCGCATCGATCACTATCTCGGCAAGGAAACCGTACAGAACATCCTCGTGTTTCGCTTCGCCAACACGCTGTTCGAGCCGTTGTGGAACTACAATTTCATCGACCACGTGCAAATCACCGTCGCCGAAGCCGTCAAACTGGAGGGGCGCGGCGACTACTACGATAAGGCCGGCGTCCTGCGCGACATGTTCCAGAACCACCTGCTGCAATTGTTGGCGTTGGTGGCGATGGAAGCGCCGGCGCGCTACACCGCCGACACGCTCCGCAACGAGAAACTCAAGGTGCTGGAAGCGGTCCCGATCTACACGCCGGAGGAGGCGGTGCGGCATGTGGTGTGCGGCCAGTACGCCGGCTACCGCGCCGAGCGCGGCGTATCCGCCGATTCGCGCACGCCGACCTTCGCCGCCGTCGAGCTGGCCATCGACAACTGGCGCTGGAAGGGCGTGCCTTTTTTCCTTCGTTCCGGCAAGGCGCTCGACAAGCGCTTCAGCGAGGTTCTCATTCAGTTTCGCTGTCCGCCGCACCTGATGTTTCCGCTGCCGAAGGGATCGACGTTGCAATGCAACCGCCTGTCGCTGTGCATCCAGCCGGACGAGGGCATCCACATCGACTTCCAAAGCAAGGTGCCGGACAAGGATGAGATGCTGTTGCGGCCGACGACGCTGGAGTTTCATTTCCGCGATGCCTACGGCGCGGACGCCATCCCCGACGCCTACGAGCGCCTGCTCTTCGACGCGCTGCAAGGCGATGCCGCCCTGTTCATGCGCGACGATGAGATCGAGCGCGCCTGGTCGATCGTGGATCCGCTCCTCGCCGCGGTCGATCGCCCCGAGATGGCGCCGCAAGAATACGCTCCTGGCTCGTCCGGCCCGGCGTGCGCGGAGGAGTTCCTGGCTCGCACCGGGCGAAAGTGGCTGTCGCTGTGTCACCATTGAATCAAGGAGGGAACCTGGGAAAACCCGCAGGCAAAATAGGTAATCTGTTCGGCTCCAACCGGCGTAGACCACAAACGTGCTTTCGGGTAGCTATCTCGCCGTTTCGATTCATCGCTCGATCGAGGATCTCGAACATCGAGGGGAAGGCGGCGAGGTATGGCGACGGTCCCGAAGGGCCCGGCCGGAACGGAACAGACACCTTGGGACGCGGACGCGCTGCGGGTTTTGATCGGCCGGCTCACGCTGACGCTGCTGGCCGTTGGGGTTCTCTGGCGCGTGCTGCGCTATCTGCTCTGCTTCCCGCTCTGGGAAGATGAAGCCTTCATCTGCCTCAATTTCCTGGAACTGGATTACCTCGGGCTGACACGAGAACTGCACAATTGTCAGGTGGCGCCGCTTCTCTTCTTGTGGGGCGAATTGACGTCGCTGCATCTGTTCGGTCCTTCGGAGTGGTCGCTGCGCTTGCTGCCGTTTCTGGCGGGGTTGGCGTCGCTGTTTTTGTTCTGGCGGTTGGCGCGTCTGACGCTGCCGCCGCTGGCCGGCGCGCTGGCCGTCGGCTTGCTCGCCGTCGCCATCTGGCCCGTCTCGATGGGCGCGTTTACCAAACCGTATGCCTTCGATCTGTTCATGTCGTTGCTGCTGCTGCTGCCCGCCGTCTACTGGCTTCGCCGGCCCGACCAATCGCGCTGGTTGATCCTGCTGGCGCTGGCCACGCCGCTCGCGCTGTTCAGTTCGTACCCCGTCGCCTTCGTGGCCGGCGCGGTCAGCCTCGCCCTGCTGCCGTGCGCCTGGAAACAGGGTGGGAAGGCTCGGCTGTTGTGGTGCATCTACAACGCGGTGCTTCTGGCGAGTTTCGCGGGACATTACTTCATCGCCGCTCGGAGCCAGCTGCATTCGCCGGACAGGGGACTGACGACCGCGCACGGCATGGAAAACTTCTGGGCCGAGGGCTTCCCGCCCTCCTCGCCCCTCGCCCTGGCGAAATGGTTCCTTCTCGCCCACACGGGGCAAATGATGGCATTTCCCGTGGGGGCGCAGGACGGCGGCAGTTCGGTGACGACCCTCCTCTGTCTGATCGGCGCGTGGCATTTCTGGACCACGCGCCGCCGCGCTCTGCTGGTCTTGTGCGTCGCGCCCTTCGGTCTGGGAATACTCGCGGCCGCGCTGCATCGCTATCCCTACGGCGCGTCGTGCCGTCTCTGTCAGCACCTCGCGCCGGCCGTGTGTCTGAGCGCCGGCATGGGAGCGGCCGCTCTCCTCGAACGCCTTCGATCCATCCCGCTTCGCCGCCGCTGGATCCTCGGCGTCTGCGGCGGGCTGGTGATGGTGGCCGGCGTCGGCATGGTCCGCGATGTGGTTCACCCCTACCGCAATGTGGAGACGCTGTGGACGAAGCAGGTCATGCACTCCTTCGACAACGAGGCGCGCTTCGGCGCTCCCATCGTCGTGCTGAATAAGCCCGAAGAACTGGATGGACTGTTTCGCTGGTACATCGAGTTATACGGCGAGCGCGTCTCGTGGGGCGGGCAGATCGACTGGGAGAAGGCGGCGGCGAGCGGCGAGTTCCTTTGCCTGCACTACAACTGGGACAAGCTCCCCAGTCCGGAGCAAATGCCTAACGCCCCGGTCCAAGAACCGATCAAACTACCCATCGGAGCCGAGTTTCGCTCTCCGCAGAGCAATCAGACGTGGATCTTGGCCAAGGGCGTCACGGACACCGGCGTTCCCCCCGACTGGGGTTGCCCCCTCAAGCACATTCATCAACTCCGGGTGGTCCTGAAGCGCACCAACCAGGAGGCGACAACAAAATCCGTCGCTTCGCGGACAGATCGAAGTCGATAACGGTCACTGGACCGCTTCGAGATATTCGACCTCCGGCACACGGCGGCGCAATTCGTCCTCGATGCCCATGATGACGGCCTGCACCGAACCGGGACAGCAGCCGCAGCCGCCATTCAAACGCACCTGCACCACACCATCCTCGACGCCGACCACCTCGATACTGCTGTCGTCCATTTGCAAGAGCGGCGCGATCTCGTCGGCCACGACGCGCGCCACGCGCTGCTGCAATTCGCCGTTCGTTCCTGATCTCGACATGCGTGTACCTCCTCACACGTTTAGATAAACAAATTGTAGCAAGTGCGTCAGCAGGTGGCGGCGAAGGGAGCCGGACGGTCCAGAACTTCGCGCACCTTCTCGGCCAGGGCGGTCGGCGTGAACGGCTTGAGCAGACATTCGACCTCGCCGGAGATGACCCCGTGCCGAAACAGCGCGCTATCGGTGAAGCCGGACATGAAGAGGATCTTCAGGTCGGGACGTTCGACGATGAGGCGCTCGGCGAGGGCGCTGCCGCTGAGTTTCGGCATGACCACATCGCTGAGCAGCAGGTGAATCGCCTTCGTGTAGCGGCGGCTGACGGCGAGCGCCTCCTCGCCGTTGGACGCTTCCAGAATGTGATAGCCGCGCTGGCTCAGCGTCTGGCAGGCCAACGAGCGAAGGCCGTCCTCATCCTCGACGACCAGCAATGTTTCCACGCCGCCTTGAGGAATTGAGCCGCCCGCGTCCGGGCCTGTCTCGGAGGCATCGTCGGGCTGGAAGCTCGGCAGGAAGATGCGGAACGTCGATCCCTGCCCCGGCTCGCTGCACACTTCGAGGTGCCCGCCGGATTGGTTGACGATGCCGAAGACGGTCGCCAGTCCCAATCCGGTTCCCTTGCCCTGCCCCTTGGTCGTGAAGAACGGCTCGAACAGGTGGGCCAGCACCTCGCGGTCCATGCCGCAACCGGTGTCGCTCACTTCCAGACGGACATAGCTTCCGGGCTTGGCGCCGGGATGGTCGCGCAGGGCGATGATGTCCCGTTCGACCTGGGCGGTGGCGATGGTCAACCGGCCGCCGCGCGGCATCGCGTCGCGCGCGTTGACGGCCAGGTTCATGAGGATCTGCTCGATCTGGTTCTGATCGGCCTTGACCGCGTGCAAATCGGGAGCGAGGGTCACGGCCAATTCGATGTCCTCGCCGATGAGGCGGCGCAGCATCTTGTCGAGATCGGCCAGCAACGTATTGAGGTCCAGCACGCGCGGGACGAGCATTTGTTTGCGGCTGAAGGCGAGCAACTGCTGGGTCAGTCCCGCGGCGCGGTCGGCGGCCTTGATGACCTCGGCGACGAACTCACGCAGCGGCTGATTGGGCGACAAACCGTCGGCCACCAGGGTGCTGTAGCCGGTGATGATGCACAGCAGATTGTTGAAGTCGTGGGCGACGCCGCCGGCCAGCCGGCCGATCGCCTCCATTTTCTGCGCCTGTCGCAGTTGTTCCTCCAGCCGATGACGCTCGCGCGCATCGCGGGCGATGGTGGAGAGAAACTCGAAAGCGCCCGTCGGAGACTTGTGAGCCAGCACGACCTGCGAGACGGCGATCTCGACGCCGTCGCGTCCCAGAAATGCCATCTCACCGCTCCATGCCCCATCGCAGACCGCCCGCGCGATCGACTCATCGAGCAGCAGCCGCGCCGAGGGCGGGCAGAAATCCGTCAGACTGCGCCCGGATACGTCCTCTTGCAAGCCGAGGCCGAGAAGCGTGCGGCCGGCCCGATTGAGATACAGCAGACGGCGGTCGGTGCCGGTCATGGCGACGACGTCGGTGGTCGCATCCAGGATGGCGACGAGGCGCGCCTGCGTTTCCTCGGCCTGCTTGCGCTCGATGGCGGCGGCGAGGATGTGGGCGACGGCCTGAATGAAATGGCTGTCGTCCGGCGTGAATTTGCGCGGCCGCGATGTCTGCACAACCAGAACGCCGAACGGCCGGCGTTCGCCGGGGATGGGAGCGCAAATGCCGCTGATGGAGCAGCTATCGGCGGCCGAGTGGCGGCCGTCGAAGAGGAGGATTGGCTCCGCCGAGCGCAGGGCGCGGGCGGCCTGCTGGTCCACCGTCGTGGGGAGCGCGGGCGTCTCGCCCGCACCATGCGGGCGAGACGCCC
>DATBGU010000388.1:0-12707 GCA_036557825.1 Gemmataceae bacterium | reverse complement strand
TTTCGTGTCCAAGCCGATCAACAAGACCGACCTGCTGCTGCGCGTCCGCGCCCTGTTGCGCAGCCGGCAAAGAAAAAGTGAACTCGACCGCACCCTCGACTACATCGAGGGCGTCGAGCGCGGCAACGAGTGACTCCTACGGCCCTTGGCAGCCGGGGCCATCCGGAAAACCATGACGGCACAAGTGATCTTGCACCCTCGGCGGGCACGTCCCTTCTATGGACGCCATCCGTGGGTGTTCGCCGGGGCCGTCGCTGCGGTCGAGGGAGAGCCGACCGACGGCGACGTGGTCGATCTCGTCTCGCACACCGGCAATTTCGTGGCCCGCGGGCTGTACAACAGCCGCAGCAAGATCCGCGTTCGCCTCTACAGCTGGGACGCCGACATCCCGCTCGATGGCCCTTTCTTCCGCTCTCGACTCGAAGACGCCGTGCAGCTTCGCCGCCTGCTCGAACTCGACGGACCCGGCCAAGCGTGCCGCCTCGTTTTCAGCGAAGGCGACGGCCTGTCCGGCTGCATCGTCGATCGCTACGATCGCTGGCTGGCGCTGCAATTCACCAGTCTCGGCCTGGCCCAGCGGCGCGACGCGATCGTCGAGGCGCTCGTCGATCTGCTGCACCCCGCCGGCATTTACCAACGCACCGAGCGCGGCGTCGGTCAGCTCGAAGGGCTGGAAGCGCACGATGAACTCGTGTGGGGCGAAGCTCCGCCCGGCCCGATCGAGATCGAGGAGGGCGGTCTGCGCTTCCTGGTCAACCTCGCCGAGGGACAGAAGACGGGTTTCTATCTCGATCAGCGCGACAATCGGCAAGCGGCGGCGCGGCTGGCGCGCGGTCGGCGCGTACTGGATGCCTTTTGCTACACAGGCGGCTTTGGCCTGCACGCCGCCCGCGCCGGGGCCGCCTCGGTGCTGGGCATCGATCAGTCCGAGCCGGCCCTGCGATTGGCGCGCGACAACGCCCGGCTCAACGGCCTGGAAAACCTGTCATTTTCGCACGGCGACGTTTTCGGCGAACTGGACGCTCTGGCGGCGCGCGGCGAGCGTTTCGGCGTCGTCGTACTGGACCCGCCGAAGTTCGCCCGGGCGCGAAACGCCGTCGAGGAAGCGCTGCGCGGCTATCGGCGCTTGCAGACGCTGGCCCTGCGTCTGCTGGAGCCGCACGGTTTCCTGGTCACTTGCTGTTGCTCCGGATTGATTACCGTGGATATGCTGGAGGACTTGCTGGCGCAGCTGGCCGCCGAGGAGAAGCGCACGGTACAGGTGCTCCAACGCCGCGGGCCGGCACCGGACCATCCGGTTTCGGTGGCCTGCCTCGAATCGCATTACCTGAAATGCCTGATCGCCCATGTGCGCTAAGGTGTAAATCACCAGCCCGAAGCGCCAGCGAGGGCGGTGCCTTAGCCCTCGCTGGCGCTTCGGGCTTGTATTGAAACCGTTTCCGCCCAACCGGGTATAATCCTGCAACGCCCGACGCATTGGTCGGACGAAGACCGCAGCTCACGAAAGGAACCCACGCCGATGATCCCACAACACCGCCCCCTGGCCCTCCTCATCACCGTCCTCTTGGCGGCGCTGCCGGGCCGGGCCGCCGACCTCGATCCCTATCTGCCCGACGACACCGAAAACGTCCTCAATCTCAACGTCCGGCAGATCCTCGATTCGCCGCTCATCAAGAAGCATGCTCTGGAAGCGGGCCAGGAAGCCCTCCGCGGCAACGATCAGATCCAGGACATTTTGAAGGATCTCGGCTTCGATCCGTTCAAGGATCTCGACCGCGTGATCGTCGCCTCTCCCGGCGGCACCGAGAAGGACCGCGGCCTCGTTATCGTGCATGGCCGCTTCGACCTGGACAAGTTCAAGGCCAAGGGCGAGGAAGCGGCCAAGAACAACCCCGACAACCTCAAGATCACCAAGATCCTCGGCGGCAAGCACCTTCTCTACGAGGTCAACCTGCCCGACTACGACATGCCGCTGTTCGTGGCGCTGGCCGGCCGCGATACGCTGCTGGTTTCGGCCGGCAAGGACTACGTCGTCGATGCTCTCAAGAAAATGGGCAAATCGGACAAGCCGGCCCTGAAGAACAAGGACTTTAAGACGCTTCTGGAGAAGGTCGATGGCCGCCAGAGCTTGTCGTTGGCCGCGGTGCAGACGCCGGCCGTCAAGGACGCCATCGGCGGTCTGCCCGGCGACGTTAAGGGCATGATCGAGAAGATCCAGGCGCTCGGCGGTGGCGTGACGCTCACCGACGAGGTCAAACTGGAACTGGTCGTCACCACCAAGACCGCCAAGGAGGCCAAGGATTTGAAAGAGTCGGCCAACGCCGGCCTGACGCTGATTCTGGGCTTCCTGGGCGCCCTGGCCCAGAACGACACCAAGCCGGAGATGGAACTTCTCCTTGAGGCCGCCAAGAGCCTGAGCATCAAAAATAAAGACGCGGCCGTCGTCATCAAGGGACGCATCAGCAGCGACCTTATCGAGGAGATGATGAAGAAGAAGAGCAAGTAAGGAGCGCATGGCGAGCGGGGGCGTCAGCCCCCGTTTCAACGAGAACAGGGGGCTGACGCCCCCGCTCGCCGGTTTTCCAGTTCAACCGAAAGGACTCGATTTCATGAAGATGAGCCGGTATTTCGCGTGGGTCAGCCTGATCTCCCTGAGCTTGGCCGCTGAAGCGCCGTCCGCGCCGGCGCCGGAGCGGACGCCGCAGCAAGCGACGCCGGATCGGCTGACGCCCGCCGACGCCGAGATGGTGCTAACCGTTAACGTCCGCCAGATGCTGCAAACGCCCGTGGTCAAGAAGCACGCCCTCGATCCGCTCAAAATGCTCCTCAAGCGCAACGATGAATTGCAACAACTGCTGACCGCGGCCGGACTCGATCCGCTCAAGGACATCACCACGATTGGTCTCAGCACGTCCGGCAACCCGGCCGGCAGCGGCAAGCTGCTGGCCGTGGTCCGCGGCAGCTTCGACACCGACAAGGCGCGATCGGCCGCCGAGGAGTACGCCAAGAAGCACCCCGGCCGCATCAAGAGCTTCAAGGAAGGCGAGCTGCCGATGTGGGAGATCCTCGCCTCGGCGCACAAGCCGTTTTTCGCCGCCTTCGCCGGCAAGAACACGCTGGTAATGAGCGCGGCCAAGGAAGACGCCGTCGCCGCCGTCCGTCGCGCCGACCAACCGCCGCAGCGCATCAACAAGGACTTGCAGGCCGCCCTCGCCCAACTCAAGGGCAGCGAGGGCGTCTGGATGGCGATGACGGCGACGGATGAAATCAAGCAACTGCTCAAGGCCGACGACACGGCCAAGGACTTCGCCGAGTCGCTGCAATACGTCACCGGCGTACTGGAGCTGAACGACGACGCCCAGTTGACGCTGGTGATCCACAGCAGCACCCCGGCGTCGGCCATGCAGATCAAGAGCAAGCTCGACGATCTGCTCAAAGTGTTCGCTTTCGTCGGCGCGGGCCGCGACGCCGGCAGTCAGATCGTCAAGGAAGTGCTCGACGGCATCAAGCTGGGCACGGAAAAGAGCGATGTGAGCGTCCGCGTCAAGCTCACGGACGCCCAGCTCGAAAAGGCCCGCAAGAAAAGTCAGTGAGACGACCCGGCCAGCCCGCAGCGCCAGCAAGGGCAACCCTTGCTGGCGCTGCGGGCTGGTTAATTCCCTTGCACACCATGAGCATGTTCAGTCGCGATGAATGTTTAAAGCGTCTCCGCGCCCAGGTGGCGGCGGGCAAACCGATCGTCGGGGGCGGGGCCGGAATCGGTCTGTCAGCCAAGTGCGCCGAGGCCGGCGGCATCGACCTGATTATCATCTACAATTCCGGGCGTTTCCGCATGGCCGGCCGCGGCAGTCTCAGTGGCATGATGCCCTACGGCGACGCCAACCAGATCGTCATGGACATGGCCCGCGAAGTGTTGCCGCTCGTGCAGAGGACGCCGGTCCTGGCCGGCGTGTGCGGCACCGATCCGTTCCGCGTCATGAAGCATTTTCTGCGCGAGGTGCAGGCAGCGGGCTTCAGCGGCGTGCAGAACTTCCCCACCGTCGGACTCATCGACGGCACCATGCGGCAGGGACTTGAAGAAACCGGTATGGGCTTCGACAAGGAAGTCGAGATGATCGCCGCCGCCCACGAGATCGGCCTCTTGACGTGCCCTTACGTGTTCACCGAGGACGAGGCGCGGGCGATGGCGAAGGCGGGAGCCGATGTGCTAATCCCGCACATGGGGCTGACCACCAAGGGCACCATCGGCGCACGCACCGCGTTGACTCTGGAGCAGGCCGCCGAGCGCGTGCAGGCGCTCGGCGACGCGGCCAAGCGCATCAACCCGGACATTCTCGTCCTCTGTCACGGCGGTCCGATCGCCGAACCGGAGGACGCCGCCTATATTCTGAAGCACACGCGCGTCGTCGTCGGTTTCTTCGGGGCGTCGAGCATCGAACGTCTGCCGACCGAGGTTGCCATCACCGATTGCGTGCGACGCTTCAAGGCGATTTCGTGACCCCGACAAGGCTCGGCAGTCGGCCCGCGTCGTCTGGAAACAGCAGTCAGATAGGAGAGCTTCTCGACCTGCCAGGCGACAGACGGTTATCTGTGGTTACACTCCCCGTCGTCCGGATTCCATCGCATGCACGAGCCGGATTTTGCTGCCGGATCCAAAGTTCAACTTCAGGCGTTCCTCTCTCTGGAGATCGTATCTTGGGTTCGAGTTGGGGTCACCTCGGCAGGACCGGCGGGCGAGAGCTCCTCTGACGAAGTCCGGGCCAGGGAGGGCACCTGTCGGCCGGACTTGCAGGGAGGAACCTCGGCGCAGACCTCGGCGGGGAAGAGGAAGAAATGGCCTGGCTTCCAGCAGTGGGGAGCGCACTCCTGCCACCACCGTGCGTCAGAAGGAACCTTGTCGGCCAGCATGACCAGCGCCTGCGGGGCGTTGATTACGTAACCGAGCGCGAACGGCAACTGCCTGGTCAGCAGCTTCCACAACTTGCCGAGGAAGGTGCGGGGCCGCTGAGTACGCCGCCGGTGGGGACGTTGTGGGGGCCAGTTTCTCCGGCGGCCAACGGCAACTCCAGTCCGAGCCATGCCTGGCGAATTTCTTCCGGGGCTTCTCCCGGTGGCGTGGCGATGATGCGGACGAACACGACTACCTCCTTCTATTGGGAAGCCAGCCGGCTCACGCGGGGCACGGCGTTGAATCACGATAAACCATTCTTCGCGTGGCCAGCCTGCTGCAGCGACTTGTTCAGCGGCTTATCCCTCGGCCCGTCGGCGCACGTTCTCGATGTTGGCGAAGACGTTGCCAACTAGCTTGCCGACTTTGCCCTCGCCCATGTACTGATGCCCGACTCCGATCAACTCGTGCTGACCGGGATGATATTGCTCGTCGAATGCTGATCGAGCCGCATCCTCGACCAAGCCGCCCCCCCACTTGGGTGCCACACCGACCTTTTCGACGAGGCACCGGGTCACGACCGCGTTGATGTCCTCGATGTCGAGCCTCATGAACAATCGGCCGACACCGAGGGCATACCCGTACAGCAGCATGCCGAGAACAGACACACCTAAATCGTCGTTCTGTTCCTGCCACCGCTTGTCGGCAACGACGCGGTCGGCGAGAGCGGAGATTTTGTCAAATAGCACTTCCGGTGTCATGACATCCCTTTCGCCGAACAAGTGATTATACAGCTTTCAGCTGCATAACACCCTCTATTCGCCGATTATACGACTCCGCTTCCCATCCTATCGCCGCCTCTAGCCCGTCGCAAGGACATGCAGCCTCTCCATCTCTCCTCGGAGCGCTGCATTCCCCAGCGACGGCACGGACGCCAGGAAAGCAACGCCGAGTCGATCCGCGAGCGCTGGACAAAAGGCGATTCGATGGGAAGTAAAACCGGCCCGAAGCGTCCGCGAGAACTGTCCTCGCGGACGCTTCGGGCCGGGAAGCAGGCATGCCTTTGATGACTGCCGATAAACGATCAATACCGGAATATGATGTCGAACGTCAGCCGGTAATCGTTGAGTTGCTTCTGATTCAGCAGCGGCCAACTGACGGCGGCGCCGGCCTGGATGTGCTCGTTGAGCTTGAAACGGAGGCCGGGCGAGATCGCCAGGAAATCGCGGGCGCCCACCGTGCGCGAGCCGAAATTCACCAGGTCCAATCCCTCGAAACCGAGATCGGTCGCGGTGCCGCCCCGCGTGTAGTGGAACCAGTTCAACTCCAGGAACGGAAAGAACATGTTCGTGTTGGCGATGTTGTAATCGACGTGGAAATTCATGTAGAAATAATCCGAGCGCGTTTTGTCCACGCTGGCCGAAAAGCCGGTGTTGCCCATCGCGTTGATGCTGCCCCAGCCGGCCGGCAGACAGAAGTTCTTCGCCGCCGACAAGTACGGCACGAGGCTAAGCGTGCCGGTGTCCTGGAACACCCTCGGCGAACCGGCCGGGATCTGAAAGAGCAGACCGCCGGCCATCACCGTTTTCCACTGCTCCGAGCGCAGAAACGTGTACTTCGGTCCCAGCACGATCTCGGCGAAGCCGGTGCTCTCGCTGAAACGGCCGGTCGGGTCCGCGCCGGTATTGAAGGGGTTCAGGGTGACGAAGCCCAACTCGTTAATGGTCATCGACAGCCGTTCCGTGACCGCCAGGCGCGCTTGCAACCCGTAGAACTCGGCGTTGCCGCCCTGGAAGATCGGATTGCTTCGGGGAGCGCCCTGGTAGATGAATAACGGCTTGAGTTCGGTCAGCGCGCGCGGATCCTCGAACAAGAACGGGTTCGTGACCGGCGAGGCGAAATAGTCGAAGGCGTGATCGCTCTGGAACAGACAGTGGCCGGTGGCGCTGGCGCGATCGGAACCGTTGCAGCCGAGGTAGTCCTTGCAGCGGTCCCAGAACGAATGCTGCAACGGCTTGTCGATAATCACGCCCTGGTTGAGGGGCACATCCCCCGGCGGCGGCGGCGGCGGCATGGGGCCGGAAGTCGGCGGCGGCACCGAGTCCGGCTGCAAGACCGTGTGTGTCGTGGGCGGAGCGGGGGGAGCGGGCGGATCAGGGGGAGGCGGCGGCAAAGGGTCGAGCGGCTGATCGAACGACACCGGCGCAAGTCCCCGGCTGGGAGACTCCGGAGGTCGGGCGGGATTCGTCGGCGCGTGGAGCGGCTGAGGACGTTCGAGCGTCGTCGTCGGCACGCCGCCGGCCGCACTCGATGGGGAAGGAACATCGTTAACCGCGTGCCAGGTATCGCCCGCGCGAACAGCGCCGAGGTGCGCGCAAAGGACGATCGGGGCTGCGATCCACCAGCGGCTCCTCTTGGTCATGGGTTCACCGTCTCTTCCTTGAGGCATCTCAACGTCGGGTGCTTCCATGCGCGGATCCGTCCCTTACCTCATCCTCTCTTCGGCGCTGCGCCGTCCACTTCTTGACACCGACTGGAAAGAAAAAACACCGTGGACGAGACCGCGAACGGGTGCTCCGCATGTACGGCGTCGGAGCCTGCAGCGTTAGCGAGGATGGGGCAGCCCTCGCTAACGCTGCAGGCTCCGAGGTTTTTTCTCCGCCAACTCTTATCCCAGAGACTGCCAGCCATCGCCGAGCAGGGAGCGCTTGCTGATCGCGCCCGGATCGAAGATCGAAGGCAGTTGCAGGTTGAAAGGCGGAATGATCGGCGGCAAGGCCGGCAGCGGGAAGGCCGGCGGCGCGGGCGGCGGCGCGAGCGGAGGCGGAGGGGCTAACGGGGGCGAAACCGGCGCGACGTTGGGCGGCGGGTTGCCTGGGGGCGGCGCGAGCGGCGGAGGCGAGGGCGGCGGCGCAGGCGGCGGCGGCAACGGATCCTCGCCGAAATCGTAACACATGCCGTCGGCGCCTTGCGGCAGGGCCACGATCATCTCGTCGCCCACGACCGCGCCGCCGAGACTTCCAAGCGTCTCCGCGCCGCGCGTGAACTGAATGGGCTGCTGGTCCGACAGCGTGTAGATGCCCGCCTGCAAGTCGGTGAACTGGTACGTACCGTCCTGGCCGCTCGTGGTCGTTTTGCTGACCGACTGGCCCGTGAGGGTGGTGCCGCTGAGGTTCACCGTCACGCCCGGCACGCCGGGATCGCCCTGGACGTAATGGTTTAGTTTTCCGGTATCGACGTACACGATGCCGCCGATCGAACTGGGACCGGACGGAGGTGTGCAGGTCGTCGGCGGCGAGACTGGCGGCGGCGACACCGGCGGCGGTGCCAGCGGCGGCACGGTCGGCGGTGGGTTGTCGCAACCGCCTGGCGGCGACACCGGCGGCGGCGCCAACGGCGGCACGGTCGGCGTCGTCGGCGTGTACGAATAAATCACCTGCACGGTGCCCGAACCCGTCGAGTCGATGTGTACTTGCTCGTTGCCCGAACCGGACACGGTGGAGGTCGATTGCGCCAACTCGGTCAGCGATACGGTGCCGGTGCCGACCCACGCGGACAGGTCGTTGGCGGCGGCGGAGAGGTTGACGGTCGTGGACGCCTGGGCCGGCTGCGCGCCGAAGTCCTTGCCGCTGGTTCCGGCGTAGTCGAGCGTGCCATCGGAGGCCGACAGCGTCGCGCCCTCGTTGATGCTGGGGGTGACGGAGACCGCATTGAACCCCGGTCCTTGCAATGTCAGATTGCCGTTGACCTGGGCGGTGACGTTGCTCGGAGCGCGGTCGAGGTTCTCGACCTGGACGTCGCTCGTCAGCTCGCCGTTGACGAGGATCTGGACGCCGGTCAGGGTGCCCTTGGAGGGATCGAACTGCGCCACCGTCTGCGATTCGCTGTCACCCGTCCGGAAGGACGCGAACGTGGCGGTGACGGTTTGCGTTTGCGTCGTGGCAGGGGTCGTGGTCGGCGACTGGTTGGGGTCGGTGGGCGGCGTGACGGTCAGGTTCGGCGTGCTGCCGAGCAGGGTTTGCAGACTCATCGTGCCATCGGCGGCGGAAGGCACCCAGCGTTCCTCCAGCGCTTCCAAGCTGGGCACGACGCGCGGACGCGACGGCGATCGAGAACCCGAACGGCCGCGGCGGCCGAGGAATCGAAATAGGGAATCGAACATCGCGGATCAGTCCTCCTTCAAGGTGTGAACACAACAGGCGCGGTTCGGAGGTCCGAACGCCGCCTGGCAACGGGGAGGAGGTGTGAATCGTGGTGTGCGTCTGATAAGCCTAGTTTTCATCGGCCCAGCGAACGGGTCGCAATGAGAAGATGCAAGAGAGCGAGGCCGCGCGAGGCAGGGAGTGTATCAGGACTGCGGAGAGAAGCGATCACACCGTCCTCAGCGAATGCAGAATGCGGAATGCGGAATGCAGAATGCAGAATGAAGACGTATCTTGTCTTTCATTCTGCATTCTGCATTCCGCATTCTGCATTCGATGCGCTTACCAGCGGATGTCGAGTCCGAAGGTGACGCCCTGCGCCCAGAAGTCGGAGCTGCGGAAATCGAAGGCCGGCCGTGCTGGGCCTCCCGGAACCGACGGCGGGATCAGGTTGGGGTTGACCGTCTGATCGATCTGATTGCCCGGCCGCACCACGTTGTTCCAGTACAGGAAGTTGTAGCCCACGAACCCGCGGATGTGGTTGGTGAACTGATAGCCGACGTTGAGGCCGACTTCCTCGATGAACGAGGTGATGCCGCGCGTGTAACTGCCGATGTTCGACGACTGCGCCAGCAGGCCGCCTTGCGACACCGTGGGACCAGACCCCGGAACCTGCGACACCGTCGAACCGTCGATGGTGACGTGCTGCATGGTGCCGCCGACGCCGACCGAGGTGCGCAGATCGACGAACCAACGGCCGAGGCGATATTCGGCGATGGCGCCGATCTGACCGCCGTTGAACAGGTTGGTGGTGCCGAATTTGTCGGTGACGATGAACGTCGAACCGGCCGGCAGGGCCGGATTCGTCGAGGCGGCGACGGCCAGGTTCTCCTGCACCTTGAGCGTCTCGTTCAAACCGAGCAGGCGCCAGCCGATGAAGCCGTCGATGTACCAGTTGCAGCCGCACAGCAGATTGCGGCGCAAGTTGGCCTCGGCGCCGTACAGGACGAAGGTATTGACGGCGGAGAAGGTGCCCGTCAGACCGTTGGGCGTGGCGACGGCCTCGATGTCTTCCGTGCCGGTCAGGGGGTTGAAGAACGGCCGGGACAAAAACGGATTGCCGAACGACGACGCCGAGAAGCGGTTGGCGTTGCCGCCGAGGAAGAACCCGCCGAGGTCAATGCCCCAGCTGTGACAGTTGTCGAGCCACCAGCCGGCCCGCAAGCGCAGGCCGGAGTAGGGATTGGTGTTGAGATTGCCGTTGCCGAACAAAACCTGAGTGTTCGGTTGGCCCAGCGCGCCCGGCGGATTGTCGGTGGCGGGGCCAGTCGTCAGCAGGGGCGGCAGGGGTTGACCGCGAATGAACCAGAGCAGATACTCGGCCGATCCGTACCAGCGGTTGCCGAAACAGCATCCGCGTCCACCGCCGCAGCAGCCGGCCCATCCATCGCCGCAATCGAGTCCGGCGCAGCCCGGCGCACAACAGCCATCGCCGGTACAAGCATTGCCCAGCGGACCGCCGAGGCTCCCGGGAGGCGGCACGGCCGAGCCGGCCGGAGGCGGCGCGATCGTCGTGGACGGCGCGCCGGGGGATGCCGGCGACGGCGGGCGCCAGGTGTAGGGCACGTCCGGCGGAGGAGGCGTCGAGGTCGCTGCGGACGGCATCGGCAGGGTGGGAGTGTCCGTGGCGACCGGGGGCAGCGGGCTTGCCGGGGCGAGGTTCGGGGACGCGCTGGGGAGGACCGGATCGCTGTCGCGGTTGCGAAACAGTCCGGTGGGCTGGACCTCGCTATTGCCCGCGTCCGACTTGGCGGGGAGGGCCACCGGTCGATCGAGCGTCGTGGCCGGCAGCGAATCGGCGGCGGCCGGCTCCGGCACGCGCTCCAGCGCCGGCTTGGCGGCCGGCTCGGCCGGCTCCGATCGCGCCGGCAGCGGCGGATAGGGTTGAATGATTGGTCCCGGCTCCGCGGCGGGGAGCGCGGTCGGCAAGAAACCGGCCAGGCAGCCCAGCACCAGGATCCCCAGGGACAGAGCCAGACTGTGAATCCATCGATGCCTCATCCGAGTAGTCCTCCCTGACTTCGCTGCTTGCTCCCGGTGACTGGGCGCGGCCGAGCCGCGGCTGCTGGGGGTGACGGAGCGACTCCGTGTAGCTTCCTGCTGCTTGCGATCCAGTCTCCCACCCAAAAAGTCGGCAGCCGCCCAGCCCGATCAATAGCGAGATCGCTCCTCGACCGACCCTCGCCGTTTTGCCTGCCTCCCCTCGCTCCGCACAATCGACAATCTTTACCGCCGGCCCTCGGCTACCTGCCCTCGGCTATCGGCCGGAACGGATCGCGGATAGCTTGCTCTTGCACGCCGCCGTCCGCTGGGTATATTTCGCCGTCTCGGACGATGCGGTACCGGGAACCGTGGGAGGATCGCGCGATGACGTGGCGTGGTCGGCTGGCACAAGCCTGGGTTGCGGCGGCCCTGACGGCCTGCGGATGCGTGGCGAAACCTTCTCCACTCTCGGCGCTGCCGCCTGCCGCGCCCGTGGCCACTGTGCCTCCCGCTCGGCAGGACAATCCCGAAGTGGCACGTTCGCAAAAACCCGAAGGCGCCGGCCACGCGGACACGGCCGTCTGCCTCATCGGTCTGCCGGTGGATCGGCCGGCCGAGTCTTCGCACGCTCATGCCGCCACGACCATCTGCGCCGTCGTCAACGGCGAACCGATCCTCGCCGAAGAAGTCAGCATGTCCTGCATGCAGCAAATGATGGCCGCCCGCACTCCCAAGGAGCGGCAGGAGATTTTCAAGGCGGCGCGCGATCAGATCATCGACCGCGAAATCCTCTTGCAGGACGCCATCGCCAAGCTCGAACGCGGCGGCAAGCAGGGCACCGCCTTCCTGCACAAGCTCCAGGAAATCGCTCACGAGGAGTTCGACAAGCGCTGGCTCAAGCCGCTGATGAAACACAACCACATCGACAGCCGCGAAGAGTTCAACTCTTTTTTGCAGAAGAACGGCCTGTCGCTGGAAGTGATGCGCCGCTGGTGGGAGCGCAACTTCATGGCCATGGAGTATCTGCACAGCCGCGTCGAACCGCACATCAGCCGCATCGGCCATACCGAGATCGCCGACTATTACAGCAACCACAGCGAGGAATTCACCCAGTCCGACAGCGTGCAATGGCAGGACATTTTCATCGACGTCGGCCAACATGCCTCGCGTGCCGACGCCCGCCGATTCACCGACTCGCTGGTACAGCGCATTCGTCAGGGCGAGGACTTCGCCAAGCTGTCGTATGAGTTCGACAACGGCACCAGCGGCCGCTATCGCAAAGGCGAGGGCGAGGGCCGCAAACGCGGCGAGATTCGTCCCCACGAGGCCGAGGCGACGCTCTTCGAGATGCACGACCGTGACATCCAGATCGTCGAGCGCGCGCGCGGCTTCCACATCGTCCGCCTCGTCAAGCGCGAGTACGCCGGCCCGATTCCCTTCGACAGCAAGGTGCAAAAAGAGATCCGCGACAAGCTGCGCAACGTGGTGTTTCAGCGCGAGCGCGACAGCATCGTCAAGGAGTTGAAGCGCAAGGCCGTCATCGACACCAACGACAAATTGAATTGAGTTTCGCCGCTCCGGAGCGCGGGCGTCCCGCCCGCAAGAAAATGCGGGCGGGACGCCCGCGCTCCGGA